>NZ_JBKBOV010000003.1:0-197804 GCF_046293535.1 Massilia sp.
CGACCTGGCCGCCTTCGCCGCGCATGGATGCCACGGCCTGTCGGTGGTCGCCGGACTGCTGGTGGCCGACAGCGCCAAGGTGGAAAACCTGCATGAAGTCGACAGCGACTGGATGGCCGACCAGGCCAGGGTCCTGCTCGAAGACATGCCCGTGGCCGCCTTCAAGGTCGGCGCCGTCGCCACCGTGCTGCAGCTGGCGGCGATCGCCGAGATCGTGTCCGACTATCCGGACGCGCCCCTGGTCCTCGATCCCTTTCTCTCGGCCCTGCCCGACTCCGGCCTGGCCGACGAGGAGATGCTGTCCGCGATCCGCGCGATCCTGGCGCCGCAGACCACCGTCCTGATGCTGTCGCAGTCGGAACTGGGGCGCATGGCCGAAACCTGGCGCGAGGTGCCCGACGAGGGCGAGGAGAGCGAGGACGCCCTGCTGGCGGACGTCGCCGAACTGACCAATGCCGGCTGCCAGTACGTGCTCGTGACCGGCACCCGCGACGCGAACGGCACCTGCTCCAACACCCTGTTCGATGCCGGCGGCGTGGTCGCCAAGGTCGAATACCAGCACCTGCCGGGGCCTTTCGTGGGCGCCGGCAATACCTATTCGGCGGCCTTCACCGCCCTGATGGCCTGCGGCATGGAAGCGCCGCAGGCCCTGTTCGCGGCCCAGGAGTACACCACCGGCGCGCTCGAACACGCCCAGCGCTTCGGCATGGGCAAGTTCATTCCCAACAAATTCTACCGGGGCTGAGCAGGCCCCTTTCGCTACCATGACCCAGAACACCTCGAAGAACGACCAACTGTTCGCCCGCGCCCAACAAAGCACGCCGGGCGGCGTGAATTCGCCGGTGCGCGCCTTCCGCTCGGTGGGCGGCACGCCGCGCTTCATCACCCGCGCCGAAGGCCCGTATTTCTGGGATGCCGACGGCAAGCGCTACATCGACTACATCGGCTCCTGGGGCCCGGCCATCGTCGGCCACGCCCACCCGCAGGTGATCAAGGCGGTGCAGGAAGCAGCAAGCCGGGGCCTGTCCTTCGGCGCGCCGACCGAGGGCGAGATCGAGATCGCCGAAGAGATCTGCCGCCTGGTGCCCTCGATCGAGCAGGTGCGCCTGGTCTCGTCGGGCACCGAAGCGACCATGAGCGCGCTGCGCCTGGCGCGCGGCGCCACCGGGCGCGACAAGATCGTCAAGTTCGAAGGCTGCTACCACGGCCACGCCGATTCGCTGCTGGTCAAGGCCGGTTCCGGCCTGCTCACCTTCGGCAACCCGACCAGCGCCGGCGTGCCGGAAGATTTTGTGAAGCACACCCTGGTCCTCGACTACAACAACATCCCGCAGCTGGAAGACGCCTTCGCCTCGATGGGCGACACCATCGCCTGCGTGATCGTGGAGCCGGTGGCCGGCAACATGAACCTGATCCGCGCCACCCCGGAATTCCTGCAGCGCATGCGCGAACTGTGCAGCGAGCACGGCACCGTCCTGATCTTCGACGAAGTGATGTGCGGCTTCCGCGTCGGCCTGGGCGGCGCCCAGGAGATGTACAACATCACGCCGGACCTGACCGCGCTGGGCAAGGTGATCGGCGGCGGCCTGCCGGTGGCGGCCTTTGGGGGCCGCGCGGAGCTGATGCAGAAGATGGCGCCGCTCGGCCCGGTCTACCAGGCCGGCACCCTGTCGGGCAACCCGGTGGCGGTGGCGGCCGGCATGACTACCCTGAAGCTGATCCAGGAGCCGGGCTTCTACGAGAAGCTGGGCGCGGCCAGCGCGCGCCTGGTGCAGGGCCTCACCGAAGCGGCCCGGGAAAGCGGCATCCCCTTCTGCGGCGACGCGGTGGGCGGCATGTTCGGCTTCTACTTCAGCAACAGCATTCCGTCGACCTACGGCCAGATGATGGCCGGAGACAAGGAGCGCTTCAACCGCTTCTTCCACGGCATGCTGGACGAGGGCGTGTATTTTGCGCCGGCGATGTTCGAGGCGGGCTTCGTCTCGGCGCAGCATACCGACGCTGTCATTGACGAGACCATCGAGGCGGCGCGCCGGGTGTTCAAGAAGATCGGTTAAAAAAACGGCGATGAAATCTTATTTCATCGCCGGCATTATTTTGAAATTTTACTTCATCGCAACCAGCCGCGGCGGTGGAAATACAGCAGCGGGGCTGCAATGGCTGCAACCATCAAGCCCAGCGCGAACGGATAGCCGAAATCCCACTTCAACTCGGGGAACACTTCGAAGTTCATGCCGTAGATGCTCGCGATCAGGGTCGGCGGCAGGAAGGCCACCGAGGCCACCGAGAAGATCTTGATGATCTTGTTCTGGTTGATGTTGATGAAACCGACGGTGGCATCCATCAGGAAGTTCACCTTGTCGAACAGGAAGGACGTGTGGCCGTCCAGCGATTCGATGTCGCGCAGGATCTGGCGCGCTTCCTCGAACTGGTCGGCGTTCAGCAACCGGCCGCGCATCAGGAAGCTGACCGCGCGGCGCGTGTCCATCATGTTGCGGCGAATCCGGCCGTTCAAGTCTTCCTCGTGGGCGATCGCGTTCAGCGCGGCGGCCGCGTCCTGGTCGGTGAATTCCTTCTGCAGCACGCGCGTGGAGACTTCCTCCAGCGCCTCGTAGATGCCCTCGAGCGCGTCCGCCGAGTACTCGGCGTCGGTCGCGTACAGGTCGAGCAGCACGTCCATGTAGTCTTCGATCGAGCCGGGACGCGAGCGCGCGCGCAGGCGCACCAGGCGGAACACCGGCAGGTCATCGTTGTGCACCGAGAACAGGATTTTCCCGGACAGGATGAAGGCGACCGTGATCACGCGCGACGGGCCGGCGTCTTCCTCGACCAGGAAGTCGGTGCGCAGGTGCAGGTCGCCGTTCTCGGCTTCGTAGTAGCGGGCCGAGGCCTCGATGTCCGACACCTCGTCCTCGCCCGGCAGCGTCACCCCATAGGTCGTCTTGACCAGGATGCGCTCCTCGTCGGTGGGCTCGTTCAGGTCGACCCAGACCGGCGTCACGTTCTCCAGGTCCTCGCGCGAGTCGACGCTGACCTGGTTCAGGCGGCCATTTTGTAGGACAAATACGTTGATCATGCGCTTCTCTCGGGCCGGGATTCGAAAACTGCGGCAAGTGTAACCGACAGCCCCCGACCCGGCCACCCCGTAACGACATTTTCGTCACGGGTGCGGCGAATCGCGCCTCAAGGCAGCTCGGCGAAGCGCATCTGGCGCTGGATGGCGTTGGCGCGGCGCGCCAGGTAATTGGTCACGCCGCGCTTGTCGTAGTAGCGCGGGTTGGGCAGCATCACCGCCAGGCGCGCCGCCTGGGCCGGGCTTAGCTTGGCCGCCGAGCTGCGGTAGTAATGGCGGGCGGCGGCTTCGGCGCCGAACACGCCGCGGCCGAACTCGACCACGTTCAGGTAGATCTCGAGAATGCGGCGCTTGGGCATCACGGTCTCGAGCATGAAGGCGATGATCATCTCCTGGCCCTTGCGCAGGTAGCTGCGCGAACCGCTCAGGAACAGGTTCTTGGCCAGCTGCTGGGTGATGGTCGAGCCGCCGCCGACCACCTTGCTGCGCCGCTTGTTCTTGTCATAGGCTTTCTCGAGGGCTTCCCAGTCCACGCCACCATGCTCGATGAAACCCGAGTCTTCCGACACCACCACGGCGCGCTTCAGGTTGTCCGAGATGCGCTCGTAGGGCACCCACTGGTGCTTGAGCTTCGCCTCCGGGTTCTTTTCCTGCAGCGCCGCCAGTTGCTGGCGCATGAAGCTGGTCGAGGACGGATTGAACATCGCATACCAGCAGACCATGACGAAGAAGTAGAGCTGAACCAGCAGCACCAGCAGGATCGGCCCGAGGATCAGCCATTTGAGCCAGCGGCGCGAGGATTTCGCAGCCACCTTGCGGGTTTTACCCATCGTTATCGTTGTGCTCATGCTTGTTGTTCTCAGGGGCGCATCTTCTTGAATACTTCCGCCGTACCGGGCCGCACGCCGCGCCAGATGGCGAAGGCTTCGGCGGCCTGCTCCACCAGCATGCCCAGGCCGTCGCGGGTGGCGGCGCCGCGGCCGGCCGCGAATTCCATGAACACGGTAGGCTGGTTCCCGTACATCATGTCCAGTGCCAGCGTGCCCGGGCCGAACACCGTCGCCGCGACCGGCGGCACCTCGCCGGCCAGGCTGCCGGAGGTGGCATTGACGACGATGTCGAAGCTGCCCGCCACCGCATCGAAGCCGGTGCCGTGCACCGGGACGCCGTAGGGAGCGAAGTCCCGGGCCAGCTTCTCGGCGGTCGCCACGGTGCGGTTGGCGATGACGATCTCACGCGGGCCCTGCTGGATGAAAGGCAGCAGCGCGCCGCGCGCGGCGCCGCCGGCGCCCAGCAGCAGGATGCGCTTGTCGCGCATCGCGACGCCCGCGTTGCGGGTGATGTCGGCCACCAGGCCCGGACCGTCGGTGTTGTCGCCGACGATCTCGCCCCCTGCGAACACCAGGGTATTGACGGCGCCGGCGGCGCGGGCCCGCTCTTCCAGTCGGGTGCAGGCCGCGACGGCCTCGATCTTGAACGGCAGGGTGACGTTGGCGCCCTTGTATCCTTCGGCCACCAGGCGCTGCACGGTCGCGGCAAACGCGTCGAGCGGCGCAAGGCAGCGCTCATAGACCAGGTCCTGCCCGGTCTGGCGCGCGAAGATGGGGTGGATCTCGGGGGATTTGCTGTGGGCGATCGGGTTGCCGATCACGCAGTACTTGTCAGTCATGTGCGTTCATCCTGCATCGCCGCGCAGTTCGGCCTGCATTTTTTCTTCGCGCGTGAAGCGAAAGCGCGTGATCACTTCCCACAGGTCGTCCTTGCCCTGGGTGCGCATATTGGCCGGGAAGCGCCCGAAAGGCGCGGACTGGCGCACGATCCTCAATGCGGCCGCATCCAGGGCGGGGTTGCCCGAACTGCGCTCGACGCGCGGTCCGCCATCCTTCGTATAGATGCTCCCGTCCTGGAACACCGGGATATAGACCACCAGTTCGCCGTACAGCTTCTTGCCGTTCTGCTGCGGGAAGTTGAGCGTGCCGACTTCCTCGATCCGCTTCTGCATCTCTTTATAGTAGAGCGCATAGCCGACCTGGCGCGTGCTGGGCGTGATCTGGGTGCGCTTGGGGCGCTTGTTCTGGTCTTCGATGCGCTCGATGACTTCGGCCGCGGCGCGCGAGATGGCGCGGCTGGTGTCGAGGGCATCGCTACCAGTGCGGGTGGGGTCGGGCTTGTCCTGCTCGGTCTTCGGCGGCGCGTGGAAGCTTGATGAGCGCACCCGGGTCAGGACGTTCTGCTGTTGCTGTTCCAGTTCGGCGATGCGGCGCTGCAGGGCCTTGATGCTTTCGCCGTTCTCGATCCTGCGCAGGTCGGGCAGCGGGGAACGGGCGCGGCCAGCGTCCGCCGTGCCGCCGCCTTCCAGGTTGGCCTGGGCCAGCGCATCGGCCTTCACCGGAGCCTTGGCATGCTTGGCGTTGACGAGGATGACTTCGAGCCCCGGATCGGCCGGCTGCTGGCGGAAGGCATCCGGTGCGGCGAAACGCACCGCCAGCAGCGCCGCGTGCGCGAGCACGGAGACGCCGAGGGCGATCATCAGGGGGCGGTTATCTTGCAAATACTTCACTGCGCGTGCCCGGACGGGCGGTTGGGTCAGGGATGGGGCATTCTAACCTGCAACTGCGGGCGTGGGGAGATTGCGGGCGTGGCCGCGACACGTAGGGTGGGCAGGGCAGTACAGGCCAGTGGCCTGTACTGCGCCCACGCGGTCAACTAGCGGCGAGATCATCGCGCAAGATTATTCACCTGCCAACTATCACCGCGTGGGCGGGAAAACAGTCCACTGGACTGTTTTCCCCCGCCCACCCTACAGTATCAGGCTGTGCCGGCGTTCGCGGGAACTTCCACGCCGTCTTCGGTCGTGACCGCGGCCACCACACCCTCGGCTTCCACGACCTCGGCAAGCGCCGCCTCGCCCGTATCGCCCTCTTCCTCTTCTTCCAGCTCCAGCGAAGCATCCGGCGCCTGCGCCGCCACCTCGAGCAGGCGCGCCTCGAGCGACAGGTCGACTTCGTCCCAGCGCACGATATCGAGCCTGACCTGGGCGCCGCGCGCCAGTTGCGGCATGCCGGCCAGGCGCGCCACCAACGGGATCTCGACCAGGCGCACCACTTCGTCCTTGAGCACCACGGCGTCGACCTGCTTGGCATGTTCCTGACCCAGCCAGCGCAGGCACCAGTAGCGCTCCATGTTCTGCTGGAAGTCGTTGTAGGCCGCGTAGGCCGCATCAAACGCCGAGACGATCGAGAACAGGGTCGCGTCGCGGTGCTTGAACGGCGCCACCAGCGGCGCGGTCACGCCATGCGAGGCGCAGGCCAGGATCTGCCACTGGTTCACCAGGTCGGTGTAGCGGCGCAGCGGCGAGGTGCTCCACGCGTACTGGTCGACGCCCAGGCCCTGGTGCGGGGCCGCGTGCGTGACCATGCGCACCTGGATCTTGGCGTTCCAGCCGCCCGCGCCCGGCCCCTGCGAGCGGTAGATGCCCGGCACGCCCGAGTCGTGCAGCAGCTTGCCCCAGGTGCTGTTCGCGAAGATCATCAGCTCGGCCACGATCTTGTCGAGCGGCGCGCCGCGCTTGCGGCGCACGATGCTCACCACGTCGTCTTCGACGTAGAAGTTGAAGTCCACGCGGTTGGCCTGCTCGGGTTTCAGGCCGAAGGCTTCGCGCTTCTTCATGCGGCCCGCTTCCAGGTGCAGCGCCCACTGCCACAGCAGGCCCAGCTCTTTCTTGTGCTCGTACTCGCCGCTGCCCGCGTTCAGCGCTTCTTCGGTGACGACGGCGTCGATCTCGTTGAGGCGCAGGTTGCGCTTGATCGGCACGCGCTCGGCGCGGGTGGCGGTCGAGAGCACGCTCCAGTCGGCGGGATTCAGTACCGCGTACAGCGACAGCGCCGGGCAGTCCTTGCCCTCGGCCAGGGTAAAGGCGTCCACCACCTCGTCCGGCAGCATGGTGATCTTATCGCCCGGCATATAGACGGTGGACATGCGCGCGCGCGCGACCTTGTCGATCGCATCGTCCGGGCGGATGGCCAGGCCCGGCGCCGCGATGTGGATACCCACCTGCACCGTGCCGTCGTCCAGCCAGACCACCGACATGGCATCGTCGATCTCGGTGGTGGTGACGTCGTCGATCGAGAAGGCGGTGACGTCCGCCAGCGGCAGGTCGCCTGGCGCCTGCGGCACCTCGAGCTGGGGGAAACCGGCGCCGCGCGGGAAGTGCTCGAACAGGAAGCGCGACATGTGCAGTTCCTTCGGCGACGCCAGGCCGCCCGTGCGCAGCATCAGGCGCGGCGCCGTGGTCTGCAGTTCGGAGGCGGCCGCTTCCAGCGCCTTGTACTCGATGGTGTTCTTGTCCGGCTTGAACAGCAACTGGTGCACGATCGGCTGCATGGCCTGCGGCAGCTTGCCGGCCTTGAGCTCGTCGACGTAGGCGGCCTGCACGATGGCCTGCTGCTTCTTCTTTTCGATGCCGGCCAGCGCCGCCTTCAGGGTCTGCTCGGGAGCGGCCTTGTAGCGCCCGCGCCCCTTTTTATGGAAGTAGATCGGCGCGGCGTGCAGCGCCAGCACCAGGCCGGCGGCTTCGCTCGGCAGCGGCGCATGGCCGAAGTATTCGGCGCCGAGCTCCATGAAACCGAATTCCTCCTGGCCCGCGACCTCCCACAGGAAGTCCAGGTCCACCTCGGCGGCGATGCCCTTGGCGGCGCCAAGCAAGGCTTCCGGCTCGGGCTTGTCGAACTGGATCAGCACGTCCTTGCCCTTGACCTTGCTGCGCTTGCCGCTGGGCAGCTCCACCTGGTAGGCCTCGCCGGCCTGCGACAGTACCGTGCCGACCTTGAAGTCGCCCGACTCTTCAAAAAATACGTTCATGTTATTTCGTGTTCTGTTGTGTTCTGGTCGGCTTCAGGTCCAGTACCGAGGGCAAGAATACCTCGGTGACCAGCAGCAGGCCTTGATGGCGGCGGTAGACGCAGCGCCGCGCATAATAAAGTGTGTCATCGCTACCGCCGACGGCCGCGCGCACGCGCGCCATCAGCGGATGGCCCGCGCGGATGCGCGCGTATTCCAGCCGGCCACGGCGCACCAGCGGATCGTAGAACAGCGTGGTGCCGAGCGATCGCTCGCCCAGCGCCGAAAACAGCGGCCAGTCGCTGGCCGTGCAGCCGGTCGGGACCACCGTGTGGCCGAACACCCTGGGGCGCCCATCGCATTCGAGCAGCACCTCGCGCTCCCACACCCGGCCCGGACGCGGCAGGCCGATCGCCCGCGCCTCGTCCGCCAGGCACAAAGCGGCGTTCTGGTGCAGCCGGCGCACGCGAAACACTTCGCTGTGCGCCATCAGGCGCGCCGTCAGCGAGCCTTCGGTGGTCAGCCAGTCGCGCATGGCGGCCGGCGCGCGCACGGCGCCGGCATGCGGCTGCCATGCCGCCAGCCTCAGCGAAGCACTTCTCATCCGCATCGTCACCGGGCCGCGCCCGCGCCGCTGCAGAAGGCCAGCACCTCGTCGACATACTGCGGGAATTCCGAGATCGCATGGTCGCTGCCCTCGATCACGTGCTGCTTCGCCCCGGCGTAGTGCGCCACCATGTCGCGGTAGTCCAGCACCTCGTCGCCGGTCGCGGCCAGCAGGAAGTAACGTTCCGGCTTCGTGATCTTCTCGATGCGCAGCGCCGCCAGCTCGTCGATGTATTCGCGGCGGAACTCGAAGGGTTCATCCGAATGCCAGGCCGTGGTCACGCCCACGTGGTGCTGCAGGTTCTTCAGGGGATCGACCGACGGGTTGAGCAGCGCCGCGCGCACGTCCAGGCGCTCGGCCAGCCAGGTGGCGTAGAAGCCGCCCAGCGAGGAGCCGACGATGGACAGGTTGCCGGGCGCATGGCGCTCGGCCAGCAGCAGGCAGAGCGCCATCGCCTCCTTCGGCGAGGCAGGCAGCTGCGGGCAGATCAGCTCGTGCGCGCGGCCGGCCTCTTCGAGCGCCTTGTGCACCACCCGCGCCTTGAAGGACTTGGGCGAGGAACGGAATCCGTGGAGGTATAGGACGTACGCGTTCGCGGTCATGGAGCCAGCGCGTCCAGCAGTTTCTGGTGCACGCCGCCGAAGCCGCCGTTGCTCATCACCAGGATATGGTCGCCCGGCTGGGCCGCCTGCACGATGGCCTGCACCATGTAGTCGATCTGGTCGAAACTGTGGGCGATGCCGCCCAAGGGCTTCAGGGCGTCGGCCAGCGACCAGCCCAGCGCCTGCTGGCTGCCGAAGCCGAACACCAGGTCGGCGTCCTTCAGGCTGCCCGGCAGCGCATCCTTCATGGCGCCCAGCTTCATGGTGTTCGAGCGCGGCTCGAGCACGGCCAGGATCCTTCCCGGGTTTGCTCCCTTATTGCCGATCTTCTGGCGCAGGCCGCCCACGGTGGTGGCGATCGCGGTCGGGTGGTGGGCGAAGTCGTCGTACACGGTCACGCCACCCACGACGCCGCGCACTTCCATGCGCCGCTTGACGCTCTGGAAGCGGGCCAGGGAAGCGATCGCCTGCGAGGTCGGCACGCCGACGTGGCGCGCGGCGGCGATCGCGGCCAGCGCGTTCGAGCGGTTGTGGTGACCGGTCAGTTCCCAGTGCACGGTGCCCTGGACGTCGCCATTGAACAGCACGTCGAAGCTGCCGCCCTGGTGCTCGACCAGGCTCCAGTTCGCGCCTTCGGACAAGCCGAAGCTTTCCTTCTCGCTCCAGCAGCCGCGCTTGAGCACGCGCGCCAGCGAGGCTTCGTCGCCGTTCACGACCAGGCGGCCCACGCCCGGCACGGTGCGCACCAGGTGGTGGAACTGGGTTTCGATGGCGCCGATGTCCGGGAAGATGTCGGCGTGGTCGTATTCCAGGTTGTTCAGCACCGCGGTCTTGGCATGGTAGTGCACGAACTTGCTGCGCTTGTCGAAAAAGGCGGTGTCGTACTCGTCGGCCTCGATCACGAAGAAGTCGGACGGCTTGTCTCCATGCAGGCGCGCCGAGACGCCGAAGTTCATCGGCACGCCGCCGATCAGGAAGCCCGGCGCATAACCCGCGTCTTCCAGGATCCAGGCCAGCATCGAGGTGGTCGTGGTCTTGCCGTGCGTACCGGCCACGGCCAGCACCCATTTCTCGCGCAGGATGTGCTCGCCGATCCATTGCGGGCCGGACACATACGGCAGGCCGCGGTTCAGGATTTCCTCGATCAGCGGATTACCGCGCGTCATGACGTTACCGATCACATACAGGTCGGGATTCAGCGACACCTGTTCCGGGCCATAGCCCTGGATCAGCTCGATGCCCTGGGCTTCCAGCTGGGTGCTCATCGGCGGATAGACGTTGGCGTCGCATCCGGTGACGCGGTGGCCGGCTTCCTTGGCCAGAACGGCCAGGCCACCCATGAAGGTGCCGCAAATACCGAGAATGTGAATGTGCATGGTCGAGGAAGAAATAGCTGGGCTAAATGAGTCGGAAAGCGCGATTTTACCTGACCGGCTCTGATTTTCCGCTTAAGAGTATGATTGGGATATCATGCCGACACCAAATAATGATGTGCTCCAGTTGCGCGCCGAAATTGCAGCCCTTGCTGCGCGCATGATCGCCCAGGACGGCGCCGACTACGACACCGCACGCCGCAAGGCGGCCCGCCAGGTGCTCGGTGTGGACCGCCCCAGCCCCAACTTGATGCCCGACAATCTGCAGATCGAGGAGCAGGTCCGTCAATACCAGGCCCTGTTCGGCGGTCCCGGCCAGGCCGCGCGCCTGCTTGCCATGCGCGAGACCGCCCTGCAGGTCATGGACCAGCTCGCCGACTTCCGCCCCTACCTCACCGGCGCCGTCCTGAACGGCACGGCGGGCGAGCACGACGACATCCACCTGCAGCTGTTCGCCGACAGCGCCAAGGAAGTCGAGATCTACCTGCTCAACCGCAACGTCAATATAGAGATCTCGGAAACGCCCCATTTCAAGGGCGGCCGGCACGATCCGGTTGAAACGGTCAGCTTCCTGTGGCATAAGGAAACTATTCATGCCGAGTTGTACGACTTTCATGACTTGCGCGGGGCCTTGAAGCCGCGCGCCGACGGCCGCCTGCAGCGGGTCGACGCAGCGGGACTGCGTGCGCTGATGGCGAATGACCAAGGGCTGCTCGTAAAACCGTAGCGAGCGGCGGCAGTTCGGCTCGAGAAGCGCAGCCGTACTTTGGTACGGTGAGCATCGCAGGGCCGAACTGCAACGCGGAGTAGGTTTGACGAGCGGCCCGAAACACTGGAACAGGACGAATGAACAAGAAACACGTGGCAATCTACGCGGCCGTTGCCGCCATGTTCGGCATCATGGGCGCCCTGGTGGCGATCAACAAGAAAGACCCTCCCCCGATTACAACCGCCATCGCCCCGACCGGCGGCAAGCCGCACACGGCCGTCGACAATCTGTTCGCCCAGTCGCTCGACGACCTGGAGGGCGCGCCGCAGTCGCTGGCCAAGTGGCGCGGCAAGCCGCTGCTGGTCAATTTCTGGGCAACCTGGTGCGCGCCTTGCGTGCAGGAGATGCCGGAACTGTCCGAACTGGCGGGCAAGGACGGCGGCAAGACCTTCAACGTGATCGGCATCGGCATCGATTCGCCCTCGAACATGCGCGAATTCGCGGCCAAGCTGAAGATTGCCTACCCGCTGTACGTGGCCGGGATGGGCGGAACCGAGTTGTCGCGGGAGTTCGGCAATACTGCCGGGGGCTTGCCGTATACAGTATTGATCGGCGCCGATGGGCAGGTGCGCAAGACTTACCTGGGCAAGCTGAAGTTCGACGAATTGCAAGCAGATTTGGCGAAGTTGTAGGGTGGGCGGCTCGTGTTCTGGTCCACTGGACCAGAACACCCCACGCGGTGATAGTTGGGATATGAATAGTCGCTCAGGCAGCATCACCCGAATTTGAACGCGTGGGCGGGAGACCCGCCCACCCTACGGAAATCCGGCTCAGCGAACGACCGTTCTTTTCCGAATTTCTTTGAATATGCGTTCATCGACTGGCAATTTTACTGCTTGCCAATAGCCGAGCTTGGCGGCACAATGCCTTCCTTTCGGGCGTTCAGACTCTAAACATGGCGAAAAAGCTACTGCTGCTTAATGGCCCCAACCTCAATTTATTGGGGACGCGGGAGCCTGCGGTGTACGGCGCGACGACGCTGGCCGACATCGAACAGGCAGCCATGGCACAGGCGGCAAGCGCGGGCGCAAGCCTCGACTGCTTCCAGAGCAACCATGAAGGAGCCCTGATCGACCGCATCCATGCCGCGCGCGGCGAAGGCGTGGAGGCGATCGTCATCAATCCGGGTGGCCTGACCCATACCAGCGTGGCCCTGCGCGATGCGCTTGCCGCGGTGGCAATCCCGTTCGTGGAGGTACACATCTCGAATGTCCATGCCCGCGAGCCCTTCCGGCACCACTCGTACTTGTCCGCAATTGCGCAAGGCGTAATCTGCGGCCTGGGTCCGGACGGATACCGGTTTGCCATCGACTTCGCACTTAAATCGCGTTAATCTACGTCAACTTCATGTATCAGCGGCGACGCGGCCACCCAGCAACGCGACGCCCGCTCTCTAAAACGAATAAAACACCAAGGGGTTTCACATGGATCTCAGAAAACTCAAGACCTTGATCGACCTGGTCGCCGAATCGGACATCGCTGAACTCGAAGTGACCGAAGGCGAAAGCAAGGTCCGCATCGTCAAGTCGTCCGCAAACCCGCAAGGCCAGATGATGATGATGCCGCAGCAGGCGGTGCAGCACTACGCGGCGCCTGCCGTGCAGGCCGCAGCACCGGCCCCGAGCGCCGCCGCTCCGGCAGCAGCGCCGGCCGCCGCCGAGCAGACCGGCCACGTCGTCAAGTCGCCGATGGTCGGCACCTTCTACCGTTCCTCGGCCCCAGGCGCCGCGGCTTTCGTCGAAGTCGGCCAGAGCATCAAGGCGGGCGATACCCTGTGCATCATCGAAGCGATGAAGCTCCTGAACGAGATCGATGCCGACGTCGCCGGCACGGTCACCAAGATTCTCGTGGAAAACGGCCAACCGGTCGAATTCGGCCAGCCGCTGTTCGTCATCGGTTAAGAACCCTCCGGCCGGGCGGCGTCCTGCCGCCAGCCCATTCATGTCGTGTCCGGCGCGCTTTCTGATCCAGACTGTTGCGCCGGTTTTCACTGAAACACCGAACCTACCATGTTTGAAAAAATCCTCATCGCCAACCGTGGTGAAATCGCGCTGCGTATCCAGCGCGCCTGCCGCGAACTGGGCATCAAGACGGTCGTCGTTCACTCCGAGGCGGACAAGGACGCCAAGTACGTGAAACTGGCGGACGAATCCGTCTGCATCGGCCCGGCCCAGTCGGCGCTCAGCTACCTGAACATGCCGGCGATTATCAGCGCCGCCGAAGTGACGGACGCCGAGGCTATCCACCCGGGCTACGGTTTCCTGTCGGAGAACGCCGATTTTGCCGAGCGCGTCGAGAAATCGGGCTTCGTCTTCATCGGCCCGCGTTCCGACTCGATCCGCCTGATGGGCGACAAGGTCTCGGCCAAGCAGGCGATGATCAAGGCCGGCGTGCCCTGCGTGCCGGGTTCGGACGGCGCCCTGCCGGACGATCCCAAGGAAATCATCACGACCGCGCGCCGCATTGGCTACCCGGTCATCATCAAGGCCGCCGGCGGCGGCGGCGGACGCGGCATGCGCGTGGTGCATACCGAAGCCGCGCTGCTGGGCGCCGTGCAGATGACCAAGACCGAAGCCGGCACCGCCTTCGGCAATCCGGAAGTCTATATGGAGAAGTTCCTGGAAAATCCGCGCCACGTGGAGATCCAGATCCTCGCCGACGAGCACAAGAACGCCGTCTGGCTGGGCGAGCGCGACTGCTCGATGCAGCGCCGCCACCAGAAGGTCATCGAGGAAGCGCCGGCGCCGGGCATCCCCCGCAAACTGATCGAGAAGATCGGCGACCGCTGCGCCGAAGCCTGCCGCAAGATCGGCTACCGCGGCGCCGGCACCTTCGAATTCCTGTACGAGAACGGCGAGTTCTACTTCATCGAGATGAACACCCGCGTGCAGGTGGAACACCCGGTCACCGAGATGATCACCGGGATCGACATCGTGCAGGAACAGATTCGCATCGCCTGCGGCGAGAAGCTGCGCTTCCGCCAGCGCGACATCATGCTGTCGGGCCACGCGATCGAGTGCCGCATCAATGCCGAAGACCCGTTCAAGTTCACCCCGTCGCCGGGCCGCATCACCGGCTGGCACCCACCGGGCGGTCCCGGCATCCGTGTCGATTCGCACTCGTATGCAGGATATTATGTTCCACCTCATTACGACTCGATGATCGGCAAGGTAATTTCCTATGGTGCGACGCGTGAGCAGGCAATTCGCCGCATGCAGATCGCGCTCTCGGAAATGGTCGTTGAAGGTATTCTCACCAATATCCCGCTGCACCGCGAGCTGATGGTCGACGCCCGCTTTATCGAGGGCGGCACCAACATCCACTACCTGGAGCACAAGCTGGCCTCGAAGCCGGACCTGCCGAAGGAAACGAGCCTCGGCGCCAAATCGGAAACCAAAGCATGAGCTGGACGGAAGTCGTCATCGAAGTAGCGCGGGACCACGCGGAGGCTCTGTCGGACGCCCTGATGGAAGCGGGCGCCCTGTCGGTCTCGGTGGAAGACGCGGACGAAGGCACGGACGCGGAAAAACCGCTGTTCGGCGAGCCGGGCATGGAACCCACCGAAACGGCGTGGGACCACAGTCGCGTCGTTGCGCTGACCGATACCGACGCCGACCAGTTCGCGATCGTGCGGGAAGCCGCCAACGCCATCAAGCTGCCCGTCGTGCCCTCCTTCACCACCCGCGCGGTGGCGGACGCCGACTGGGTGCGCCTGACGCAGTCGCAGTTCGAGCCCATCCACATCGGCAAGAACATCTGGGTCGTGCCGAGCTGGCACGAGGCGCCGGACCCGAATGGGCTCATCCTCGAGCTGGATCCGGGCCTGGCCTTCGGCACCGGCAGCCATCCGACCACCCGCCTGTGCATGGAGTGGCTGGAAGCGCACCCTGCGCCCGGCAAGTCGGTGCTGGACTACGGCTGCGGCTCGGGCATCCTGGCGATGGTCGCCAAGAAGCTCGGCGCTCTCGATGTCGCCGGCGTCGACATCGACCCGCAGGCGATCGAATCGGCGCGCAGCAATGCCGAACGCAACGGTGTCAGCATCGACTTCTATCTGCCGGACGACTTCGCCAGCGCCCCCAACGAGCGCCATGCGAAGGGCCAGTTCGACATTGTCGTGGCCAACATCCTGTCGAGCCCATTGAAGCTGATGGCGCCGATGCTGTCCGGCCGCGTGGCGCCGGGCGGCTCCCTGATCCTGTCGGGCGTGCTGGCACGCCAGGCGGAAGAAGTGGCCGCCGCCTACGCACCTTTCATCAAGCTGGGCGTCTGGGCCGAGCAGGACGGCTGGGTCGCCCTTCACGGGACGCTCGGCCAGGACACCGCACCCGCGCCGCGCTCCGCCACCGGCGGCTAAGGGCAACCCAGGCATGGCGCTCGCCACCCAATGCCCCCACTGCGGCACCATGTTCCGCGTCGCCGCGGACCAGCTCAAGCTGCGTGGGGGCATCGTCCGCTGCGGCGCCTGCACCGAAATCTTTGACGGCAACGCCGCGCTGGTCGACCTGGCCAACGCGGCGCCACGCCCTTCTCCGCGGCGCCGGCGGGCGTCGGACGCTGCCGCCGAGGGCATGCCCGCCACCCCGGCGCCAGCCGCAACTCCCCCATCCGAAGCAGCCGCCGCGCCTGCCGCGCTTGCCGCTCCCCCACCGGAAGCGGACGACGATCCGATCTACACCCTCGAATTCGACCGCACCTTCTCGCCTTACGGCATCCTGCCCAAGGCAAGCAGCGGCGACGACGCCGGCGGCGCCCCGCAAGCGCGCCGGGAACACGAGGCCTTGGCGGCCGAACCCGACCCGGCACCGGCCCCGACGCAAGCCCCGGCGGACGAGCCGCAGCCGGAGCCGGCGCCCGAAGCCGTTCCGGAGCCTGTCCCTGACACCATCCCCGCAGCCGCTGCGGAACCCGTCCACGCGTCCGAGCCTGCGTCCATTGCGCAAGCACCCGCCGACGCACCGGTGGCGCTTGCGGCGGACGTGCAGGTCGACGAAGAACTGGTGGCCGCGCCGGCGCCGGACCATGCCGAGCATCCGGAAGCGCCGGCGCCTGCGCCCGAGCGCCCGCTTGCGCCGGCAGTTGCCGGCGCAAGCGGCCCTGCCAGCGCGAAGGCCGGGCCCGCCATGCCGCCGCTGCTGCTGCGCGAATCCGGCCCCGCCACGGTCACCATGCGGGCGCCGCCGAGCGCGCCCCCGGTGGCGCCACGCACGCCGCGCACCCGGGCCGCGGAAGCACGCGCCGCGCGCAAGTCCAAGCTGACGCCGACGAAAATCGAAGCGCCCAAGCTGCGCGTGCCCGAACCGGACGAGCCGGAATTCGTGCGGCGCGGCCGCCAGCGCGAACGCTCGGGCAAGGCCATGCGCATCGCGATGCTGCTCGGTAGCGTGCTGCTGCTGCTGGCCCTGGCGGCGCAGGTCGTCATGCACTTCTCCACCGCACTGGCCGCGCGCTATCCCGCCCTGAAGCCGGCCCTGGTCTCGCTGTGCGAGGTAGTGGGCTGCCGCGTCGAGCTGCCGGCCAGGGTCGACCAGCTGGTGATCGACACCGGCGAACTGACCACGCTCGGCGGCGACGCCTACACCTTCAGCACCCAGCTGCGCAACCAGGGCGATTCCGTGCAGGCCTGGCCCAGCATCGAACTGACCCTGAGCGATGCCGACGACAAGCCGCTGGTGCAGCGCGTGTTCGGCCCGCGCGACTACCTGCCGGCCGGCCCGCTGCTGGGCCTTGGGTTCGCCGCGCACGCCGAACAGCCCGTGAAGCTGCACTTCCGTGTCGCGCAAGCGCAGCCGTCCGGCTACCATGTCGCCGTCTTTTATCCCTAATCTCTTGAAGGCATCTCCATGACCAAGACCGCCCTGATCTGCGGCTCGATCGCATTCGACAAGATCATGCAGTACCACGGCCGCTTCGCCGAGACCCTGCTGGCCGACCAGCTGCACCGCGTGAACGTCTCCTTCCTGGTGCCGACCATGCGCCTGGAGTACGGCGGCTGCGCGGTGAACATCGCCTACAACCTCAAGCTGCTCGGCGGCGAGCCGCTGGTCATGGGCACCATCGGCCAGGACGGCGGCGACTACCTCGAGCGCATGAAGAAACAGGGCATCGAGACCCGCGCCATCCGCACCATTCCCGACGCCTATACTGCGCAGTGCTTCGTCACCGCCGACCAGGACAACAACCAGATCAATGCCTTCCACCCGGGCGCGATGCAGTACTCGCACGAGAACAACGTGGCCGACCAGGGCGCCCTGCGGGTGGCGATCATCTCGCCGGACGGCCGCGACGGCATGCTCAAGCACGCCGCCGACTGCGCCGCCCAGGGCATCCCCTTCATGTTCGACCCGGGCCAGCAGCTGCCGATGTTCTCGGGCGAAGAGCTGATCCGCTTTATCGAGCAGGCCAGCTACCTGGCCTGCAACGACTATGAATTCGAAGTGGTGATGGACCGCACCGGCCTGAGCCTGGCCGACATCGCCGGCCGCCTGGACGCACTGATCGTCACGCGCGGCGGCGAGGGCTCGGACATCTACGCCGGCGGCGAGCACTATCGCATTCCGGCCGTGAAGGCCGACGAGATCGTCGACCCGACCGGCTGCGGCGACGCCTACCGCGCCGGCCTGCTGTACGGGATCACGAATGGCCTGGACTGGCCGACCACCGGCCGCATCGCCAGCCTGCTGGGCGCGATCAAGATCGGCAGCACCGGGGGCCAGAACCACACGTTCACGCCGGAAGAGATCGAGCAGAAGTTTGAGGTGGCGTTTGGATACAAGTTCCGCTGAAATTACGCGCTAACACTGCGCATATAAAAATTGGGTCCCCGCCTTCGCGGGGACGACGGTTTTAAAGCTAGAGGTACTGTCATTTGTACCTTAACGCTTGATCCGTCGTCCCCGCGTAGGCGGGGACCCAATTTACTTAGCGTACCTTTGCAGCACGCTTACACCATCACCCGTAAAAAACCTGCCTCAACACGAACTGAATAATCTGGATCAGCACCAGCGCCACCAGCACCGATAAATCGATCCCGCCGATCGGCGGCACCACGCGCCGGATCGGCCGCAGGATCGGCGTATTGAGCGCATGCACGAAGGGCGCCAGCGGCGCATGCGGATTCACCCAGCTGAAGATGGCGTCGATGATCAGGAGCGCCATGAAGCCGTACAGGATCCAGGTCAGGAACCGGTACAGCGCGTGCAGCAGCACCATCTGCGCATCCGCCCCCGCCAGCAGCAACAGCGAGCTGGCCAGCAGCACCACCAGGAAGGCGCCGATCAGGCTTGCCCAGTCATAGCCGCCCATGCCCGGCACCAGACGCCGCAGCGGCAGCACCAGCCAGTCGGTCAGGGTAAAGGTGAATTGCCCGATCTGCTGCGGCGGGCGCACGCGCGTGGCCTGCATCCAGAAGCGCAGCAGGAGCAGCCCTCCCAGCAAGGCAGCAGCGGTATCGACGATAAACTGGAGAATAGACAGCACGTAGGCTCCTCAAAAAAAAACCGCCGTGTGAACGATCACACAGCGGTATTTTGCCTGATCCAGGCAAGACTCGCTATCGAGCCGGAATCACGGGCGGCTGCTGGTCGGGAACGGCCATGCGGCTGCCGGCGACAGCGTGGTTTTCGCTGCCGGAGCAGGTGCGGCTGCCTTGCCGTCCGATTTCGAATCGGTTTTTGCTTCCGGTTTTGCTTCGGCTTTCGATTCCGATTTGGTATCGGCTTTGGAATCCGATTTGGTGTCGGCCTTGCTATCGGCTTTCACTTCCGGTTTTGCTTCGGCTTTGGCTTCCGGTTTCGCTTCGGCTTTCATTTCCGGCTTGGCTTCGGCTTTTGCGGCCGGCTTTGCAGCAGGCTTGGCGGCAGCCGATTTGGTAGCAGCCGATTTGGCAGCGGATTTAGCTGGAGCGGCTGCTTTTGCCGGAGTAGCGACTTTTTTTTCGGCCGATTTTGCCGGCGCTGCGGCTTTAGCCGGAGCGGCGGCTTTGGTGGCAGCCGATTTAGCCGGCGCAGCCGATTTAGCCGGTGCAGCCGATTTCTTTGCAGCAGGTTTAGCGGAGGCTTTGGTCGCGGTCGCTTTCGCTGCCGGCTTGGCGGCCGATTTGCTTGCAGTCGACTTGGTAGCGGCGGTTTTGGTCGCGGCTGCTTTCTTTGCTGCCGGTTTGGCGGCAGTCTTTGCTACCGGCTTGGCGGCGGCTTTCTTTGCTGCCGGTTTTGCAGCGGTGCTTTTGGCGGCTGGTTTGGCAGCGGCGGCTTTCTTGGCTGCTGGTTTAGCGGCGGCTTTCTTGGCTGCCGGCTTGGCTGCCGATTTGCTTGCGGCTTTGGCTGCTGGTTTAGCGGCAGCTTTCTTGGCTGCTGGTTTAGCGGCAGCTTTCTTGGCTGCAGGCTTTGCTGCTGCTTTCTTTGCTGCCGGCTTGGCTGCCGATTTGGTGGCGGCGGCCTTGGCTGCCGGTTTAGCGGCGGCTTTCTTGGCTGCCGGCTTGGCAGTGGCTTTCTTTGCTGCCGGCTTGGCTGCCGATTTGCTTGCAGCGGCCTTGGCTGCTGGCTTGGCTACAGCTTTCTTTGCAGCAGGCTTTGCGGCTGGCTTGGCAGCGGCTTTCTTTGCTGCCGGCTTGGCTGCCGATTTGGTCGCAACCTTGGCTGCAGGTTTAGCTGCGGCTTTCTTTGCAGCAGGCTTCGCTGCGGTTTTGGTCGCGGTGGTCTTGGTTGCGGCGGTCTTGGTCGCTGCGGTTTTCTTTGCAGCAGGCTTAGCTGCGGGCTTGGCTGCTGCCTTGGTAGCAGTGGTCTTGGCGGCGCTGGTCTTGGCGGCGGTCTTGCTCGCAGCAGTCTTGGTGGCAGCTGCTTTCTTTGCAGCAGGCTTCGCTGCCGGCTTGGTAGCGGCTTTTGCTGCCGGCTTGGCAGCTGCTTTGGCCGGAGCGGCCTTGGCTGCCGGCTTGGTAGCGGCGGCAGCTTTCTTTGCTGCCGGTTTCTCGGTTGCAGCCTTTGCTGCTGGTTTCTTAGCGGTTGCCATTTGATTCTCCTTCATCTGCGATGAGAAATACGCTCAAGGTTTAAAACCCGCCCACCCTCAGCGTGGCGGGCGAATTATTCATCGGACCACACCGCCGGGCGATTTGGGCCAATGAATCCGGCACCGGCTGAACTGCTGCAACTCCTCACGATTGCAGCGCTTCAGCCAACGTCGCCAGGAAACCGATTCAATGCGTTTTCACATCGCTACCCTTGCGGGCGCGAAAAGAAAAAGCCGCCTTGCCTGAACACGGTCAGGCAGTGCGGCTTGTTCTTTTCGCTTCGCTTACGTGCATACTGATTGAATCAGTGTCCTATTATTCGATCGATTACTGCCCGGATGGACGCGACAATATCACATGTTCACGTTTTGACAAATTCAAACACGTAAAGTACACGAAAACTTTGTGAGCGCGCAACCCGAACACCTCAAAGTGAATCACGATTTTCGTACTTAAACATGCGATTGCGCATTCGTCAGTTATCTACTACACCGCCTTCACTGAAACCGCATTTCAACTGATCGACAAACCATCTTCCCGCAGGTCGTGGCGGCTGCTCTTTCAGCCAGGCCGCGCATCGAAAATGCCGTACCCGGCAATGGATGCGCTTTCAATCGAAGCTGCACCAGCGATCCATCGGCGGGATCCTGTTGCACCATATGTCGCGGCATGCTGCCCCACCCGAGTCCCGCATGCGCAAAGGCGTGCCTGGCGCCGAGATCGGCGAGCCGCCGGACCAGCGGCGACATCACGCCGAACTCGCGGCCCGCGGTGAGTTGCGAACGATCGGTGAGCACCAGTTGCACAAGCTTGGACATCGCGACGCGCGAAACAGTGCCTTTGATTTTTGCGAGCGGGTGTTCCGGCGTGGCGATAGGCGGAACGTCGACAGGCCGGGCGGACAACCCGACTTGTCCATCTACTCGACGACCCTGAGCAAATCCATCTTGCACAGCCAGGCCAGCCCGCGCAGCAGCGTCGGCCGGTCGCACGGGCCCAGGGTGTCGATCAGTTCTTCCACCTCCACCGGTCGCGGGCCGATGGCGCCGAACAGGCGGCCGAAGTCCTCGAGCGTCGGCAGCGAGCTTGAGGCGAAGCGGTTGATCGCCAGATCGCGGTAGCCGTTCACCAGCGCCAGCGAGGCATCCGGCGCCAGCTCCACCAGCGAGGCCGCCGTCAGCGGGCGCGTGGCGTAGCTCGCGAACAGCCGGAACGGATCGGGACGGTCCGGGGCGCGTGCGGGCAGCGGCGGCGCCAGCACCGGATCGGCGCGCCGGCGTTCGGCGAGCTCTTCCCACAAGGCCCGATAGCGCCCCAGGATGACGGTCCAGTCGAATGCCGTCTGCGCCCTGCGCCGCGCCTGCTCTCCCAGCCTGCGGCGCAACTCGGTGTCGACCACCAGGCGGCCGTAGGCCTGCGCCAGCAGCGCGCCGTCCACCGCCACCGCCTGGCTGGCGTGGCCGCAGTACATGTCGAAACTGTCCACCCCGTCGTCGTAGCGCAGCGCCAGGTCGAGTCCCGCACCCGGTCCCGGCATCACGGTCGGGATGCGGTAGCCGTCGACGCCGTCGCGCACGGTGTCGCGGTAGCCGTTCCAGTCCGACACCACGCAGGGCAGCCCGGCCGCCATCGCCTCCACCGGCGTCAGGCCGAAGGTCTCCTGCACGTTGTCGGCCAGCGAGGTGAACACGTCGGCGGCGGCCCAGGCGTCGAGCTGGTTGCCGGGCACGCGGCCGTCGAGTTCGACCAGGCGCACCGACGGACACAGGATCGCGGCCGCTTCGCGGAAGGCGGCTTCGATCGCTTCGCCGCCATACCAGCCGGCGATGACCAGGTGCACGCGCCGCCCGCCCTTCTCCGCGCGCTCCAGGGCGCTGAACATCTGCTGCGGGTGCGACTTGGCGTGCACCGACAGCCTCCCCAGGTACAGGAAGGCGACGTCCTCCGCTTCGATGCCGAGCCGTGCGCGCGCGTCCTGGCGGCGCCTTGGCTCCGGCGCCAGGCCGGCGCAGTGCACGCCGAGCGGGATCAGCGGCAGCTGCGGCAGTTCGAAGCGCTGCGCCGCGAGCCGCGTGCGCAGGTAGTCGGCCTGCTCCTCGACCAGCACGCGCAGGCTGTCGCGCACCGCGCGCGAGGTGCACACGATGGCGTCCCAGCCGCGCACCGGCGCCACCAGCAGGCTGGTCACCATGCTCATCATCTCGTGCGAGGCGGTGGCGTGGGTGATGCCGCACAGGCTGTAACGGTGCTCGCCCGCGGCCAGCCTGCGCCAGGCCAGGCGCTCGATGCCGGGGCCCGGGTGGTACAGGCAGCCGAAACGCTCGAGCCCCTGCGGCGCCGCCGGCGGTATCCATGCCACCTCGCCGCCGAACCCCTCGCCGCGCAGGGTGGCTGCGAACGCATCGGCATGGCTGCGGTCGGACGCAAGGCAGCCGACTTCGCGCAGGCCGGCGTCGCGCGCGATCGCCCCCAGCAGGCCAACGCCGGCCGACTGCCGTCCCATCAGCTTCTGGCCGGCCACGGAAAAGGATTCGGGGATGTAATGCACTGCGAAGCTGTCGGGCATGCGCTCTCCTGTGGCCAAGCGCGCAAATGGCTGACCGGTCACGGCCATGATAACGGCCGCTTTGCGGACATGGCGCAAGCCTGCTCGCGCTAGGACTGACAAGGTTTTATGTCGCTTTGTCTCCTGCCCACAACGATTCATTGGCATAAATACATGTAAGACTAGTCCTACGCAGCTTTCTCATTGCCGAACAGAAATCGCACTCGCTACACTCTTGGTTTCCGGCCCCTGCCGTTCGACATTTCCCTCCTGTTTCCAAGATTCCGGTCCGTCTCAGGACGCCATCCACTTTCCCGCAGAGGCTGTTTTGGCCAAGACTATCGTTTCCGTTTCGTTCACCAATGGCTTCCTGGGCGACGCCGCTTCCACCCCGAACACCGCCATCAACGTCCAGCTGATGACGGAGCTGGGCTGGTCCAATCTCCAGTTCCGGCAGGTGAGCGATACCGGCCAGTTCACCCTGCAGGGCAATGACCTGACGGGCACGATCGTGCTCACCGACGCAAACAACATCAAGCATGAGATCGACGTCGTGATCAACTGGCGTGTCTCGGCCAACGGCAAGACCAACACGCTCGTGGCCTACGCGACCGGCCCCGCGACGCACGTGCTGACGACCAAGACCGGCACCACCTCGATCGTTCCGCTGGTGGACGGCAAGAGCACCGGGTACGACTTCCTCGGCCTGACCTTCAACGGCATGACGCTCACCCAGAAGAACGGCGAGGCGACCGGCAATGCGGCGACCAAGGACGTGGTCAACGAACTGAACGGCTATCTGGCCATGCAGCCGCAGCTGACGGTGGCCGACGTCGTCGTGGACGAGGACGCGGGCGTGGCGATCGTGACCGTCAAGCTGAGCAAGGCCACCAGCGACAAGGTCACGGTCAAGTACGCGACCGTGGACGGCACGGCCGGCGCCGGAAAGGACTATGTCCAGACCGAAGGTACGCTGAGCTTCGCCGCCCAGCAGACGACGGCGACCTTCCAGGTGCCGCTGATCGGCAACGCCGCGGCCGACGGCACGCGCAGCCTGGAAGTGATCCTCAGCGACAGCACCTTTGCCGCGATCGTCGACAACACCGGCGTCGTCACGATCAACGACAACGACACCGCCAGTCCGGTCCAGAGCGTGGCCGGCGTCGTGGCCGACCAGGGCGCGAGCAGCGTGGTCGAAGGCGCAGCGCTGAAATTCGTCGTCACCCTCAGCGCCGCATCCGGCATCGTCAACAGCCATGCGTTCACGCTCGGCGGCCAGGCCGATGGCTTCGACCTCGGCAAATTCGTCTTCACCGATGGCGTCACCCTGGTGGACGGCAAGCTCGTCGTCCCGGCCGGCGTCGCCCGTTTCACCGTGACGGTAGCGACCGTCGACGATGTCCTCATCGAGGGCGCGGAATCGGTGGTGCTCGGGGTGGGCGGCAAGTCGGCCACCGCGACGATCCTCGACAACGACGTCCAGAAGGTGTCGGCGGTCGCGCTGCAGGACGCCAGCGTCACCGAGGGCGCCGCCTTGCGCTATACGATCACGCTCAGCGGCGCCAGCCCGACACCGACCGAATACGCCGTCGCCATCGGCGGCACCGCCTCGGCCGGCGACCGCGGCGCGCTCTCGTTCAGCGCTGACGTGGCCTGGAAGAATGCCGATGCGGCGAGCGGCATCATCGTGGTGCCGGCCGGCATGAACGTTTTCCACGCGACCCTGGCGACGCTCGACGATACGCTGATCGAGGAACCGGAAACGCTCGCCCTGACGGTCGGCGGCGTCACTGCCACCGGCACCCTCCTCGATAACGACGGCCAGTCGGTTTCAAGCGTACTGGCCGAGGATGCCGCCCATACCGGCGCCGCGCCGGTCGATTCCGCCGTGGTGGAAGGCGCGGCCCTGCTCTACACGGTGACGCTGAACGGCGCCAGCCCGGTGGCCGTCGAGCACACGCTGGCGGTATCGGGCACGGCGGACAGCGCCGACCGCGCAGCCCTGGTGTTCAGCGCAGGAGTGGCCTGGAAGAACGGCGATGCGCAAACCGGCATCATCGTGGTGCCGGCCGGCGTGGGTTCGTTCACGATCCGCGTCGCGACGCTCGACGACGACGCCGTCGAAAGCGCCGAAAGCCTGGTGCTCACCGTGGGTGGAATTGCCGCCACCGGCACCATTACCGACAACGACCGCCCCGCCATCGTCTCGGTGCTGGCCCAAGACGCCGCCCGGGCCGGCACGCTGCCGGTCGACAGCGCAGTCGTCGAAGGCGGCACGCTGCAGTACACGGTGGTGCTGAGCGCAGCCGGCGCCACGCAAGAGGAATTCGTGCTCGCCCTTGGCGGCACGGCGGGCAGCCTCGATCACGGGGCGCTGGCGTTCAGCGACGGCGTCGCCTGGAAGAACGGCGATCCGGCCACCGGCATCGTGGTGGTTCCGGCAGGCCTGGGAAGCTTCCGCATCAGCGTCGCCACCACCGACGACAGCGCCGTCGAGCTGGCAGAGTCGCTCGCCATCACCGTGGGCGGCGTGACCGGCACCGGCACCATCACCGACAACGACAGCGTGAGCGTGGCGAGCGTGATCGCGGAAGACGCGGGCCAGGTCGGCCTGAGCCCGGTCGACAGCGTGGTCGCCGAAGGCCGGATCCTGCGCTACACCGTCCAGCTGAGCAGCGCGGACGTGGCCGACACCGAGTTCCTGCTTGCCTTCAGCGGCACCGCCAGCGCAGCCGACGTCGAGGGCGTCGTGTTCAGCGACGGTGTCGACTGGAAGAACGGCAATGCCTCCACCGGCATCCTCGTCGTGCCGGCCGGCGTCGGCAGTTTCAAGATCACGGTCGGCACCGCCGACGACGACATCATCGAACTGGCGGAATCGCTGGTCGCCACCGTGGGCGGCGTCGCCGCCACCGGCACCATCACCGACAACGACAGCCAGAGCATGTCCGCCCTGAGGGCAGAGGACGCGGCCAACCCGGGCGCGCTGCCGGTCGACAGCAGCGTGGTGGAAGGCGGCGCCCTGCTGTTCAGCGCGACGCTGAACGGCCCCAGCCCGGTCGCCACCGAATACGCGCTCTCCTTGAGCGGCAGCGCCGGCGCCGCCGACCTGGGCGCGATCTCCTTCGGTCAGGGCGTGAGCTGGAAGAACCAGGATCCGGCCAGCGGCGCCATCGTGGTCCCGGCCGGCGTGACGGCCTTCACCGTCACGCTCCAGACCGCGGACGACAAGGTGGTGGAAACCGCGGAATCGGTCGTGCTGACCATCGGCGGCATCAGCGCCACCGGCACCCTGACCGACAACGATAGCCTGGCGGTGCGCGCCGTGCTGGCCGAGGATGCGGCCAACCTGGGCCAGGACCCGCGCGATTCGGTCGTCACCGAAGGCGGCACGCTGCACTACACCGTGACCCTGAACGGCGTCGCGCCGGCGCCGACCGAATTCACGCTGGCGCTGGACGGCACCGCTTCCGGCGCCGACCTCGGCGCCCTTTCCTTCAGCCATGGCGTGGCCTGGAAGAACGGCGATCCGGCATCGGGCATCGTCGTCGTCCCGGCCGGCGTGGCCAGCTTCGGCGTGACCCTGCCGACCGTGGACGACGACAGCGTCGAATCGTCCGAAAGCGCGGTGC
This sequence comes from Massilia sp., assembly GCF_046293535.1. NCBI lineage: Bacteria > Pseudomonadati > Pseudomonadota > Betaproteobacteria > Burkholderiales > Oxalobacteraceae > Massilia > Massilia sp. Next base: position 26,448 of record NZ_JBKBOV010000003.1, read on the forward strand.
TGGTGGTGAACGGCGTCCATGCGACCGGCACCCTGCTGGACAACGATTTGGTGCCGCCGGCGCCGGTCGTGACGCCGGCGCCGCAACCGGAACCCCAGCCGCAACCGCAACCGCAGCCGCTGCCGCCGGTCCAGCCCGAGCCGCCGGTGGTGGTCCCCGCGCCCGTGCTCGAGACCGGCCTCGATCCGGCCAGCGACGACGGCGCCAGCAACACCGATACCGTGACCAGCGTACGCACGCCGGAATTCACGCTGCGCGGCGACGTGGTCGCCGCGGGCGGCAGCGTGCGCCTGCTGTCGCCGGAAGGCAGGGTGCTCGGCACGACCCTCATCACCGAGGCCGACGCCCTGGCGGGCCGGGTCAACGTGGGTCCGGGTCCGCTCGACGACAGCGTGTATACCTACACCGCCCAGGTGATGGACGCCGGCGGCAGGGTGATCGCCTCGGCGCCGGTCAGCGTCACGGTGGTCACCGACCTCGACGGCGTGATGCCTTCGGTCGAGCTGGCAGCCTATGGCGGCGACTACAACCGCGACGGCATCCTCGACTGGCAACAGAACACGGTTGCCCTCCTGCCCCTGCGCTCGCTCGCCGACGTCGCCCTCGGCAAGGACGCCCCGGTCGCGGCCTTCGGCGCCATCCTGGCGGGGAACATCGGCGCCGAGACCGCGAGCGTGCAACTGACCGCGGGCGGCCAGCTCAAGGACCTCGGCTTGAGCCCCTTGCCGGCGACCTTGCCCGAGGAGCTGCGCGCAGCCTCGCCGGTGTTCAAGTTCACCGTCGAAGCGGAAGCCGGGGTCGCGAGCCTGCCGGACCTGGATCCGTCGCGCCCGGGCCTGCAGACCCGCGTCGTGATCGAGCTTGGCCTGAACGGCGTGGTGTCGAACGGCTTCATGAAGTTCGACCGCGCCAGCCAGAGCTGGTTCAGCTTCCTCGACGACCAGGACCTGTCGACCTTCGACGACGGCGCCACGCTGATCGACCTGAACCAGGACGGACGGATCGACCGCATCGTGATCACGCTGACCGACGGCGGCAAGGGCGACTATGACGGCGTGGTCAACGGCAGCATCGTCGACCCCGGCCTGCTGGTCTTCGACACCACGCCGGACAAGGTCTACAGCGTGCGCCTGAACTCGGGCGAGACCTACTACACCGCCGATATCGCGGATGCCCAGGCCAAGAGCAGCGGCACCGGCAACGTGTTCCAGGGCGTGGCCTTCGACTCGATGGTGGACAGGCTGGACGCGGAGCACGTGTCGGCGTTCTACCAGCCGTTCACGCAGGACCTGAGCTTCGCCGTCGACGGCCAGGCCCTGCCCTATGCCTGCTACGAGCTGGTCCAGGGCTCGGCCGGCTTCTTCGCGGCCGCCGCGGGCAAGGCGGCGGTCAACATCCACCTCTGGCAGAACGCCGGCGGCCTGACCGAACTGGTCTCGGCCGCCCAGGCCCGCGAGCTCGGCCTGGCGGCCAAGGGCTATGCCGACCGTGGCGCCCAGTTCAGCGTGAGCATGGATAATGCCTTCAGATTCGACGCCGAAGGCTACCTGATCGCCAACCAGGACAATGCCTCGGTCCAGGCGCTGGTGAAGCAGCTGGCGGGCATGTACACGTCCACCAGCGCGGCCGGCTTCATCGAAGCGGTCGAGCAGAATTATTTCGAGCAGATCAAGCTGGTCGGCGTCGCCCATGGCGCGGCCGCGGGTGCTGCGGACCTGAATGCGGTGTTCGGCACCGGCTTCGGAAGCTAAGGAGAAGGTATGAACGGATTGATGCAGTGCTGCGTGGCCCTTGCTGCCGCGCTGGCGGCGGCGCAGGCGTCGGCGCAGGCCACCCAGGCCCGCTCCGCCGACCCGGTGCGCTACTGGGGCGCCCATGCGGGCGTGAACACGCTGAAGGACTGGGACGCCCAGGTCGACTTCGGCTTCGGCACGCCGCGCAGCGGCCGCGCCGACCTCGATCGCGGCGTGCACGGCGGCCTGATGGTGGGGCGCCAGTCGGAACACCTGCGCTACGAACTGGAGTACGAGGCCGGACGCATCGAGGTCGAGCGGCTCACGCTCGCCCCGCTGAGCCAGGCGGTGAACGGCAAGGGCCGCTACCAGGCCCTGTTCGCGAACGCTTACCGCACCGACCGGCTGAGCGAGCGGATCGACTCCTTCGTCGGCGGCGGCATCGGCTGGGGCCGTGTCAAGCTGCCCCTGCTGGGCCTGGGGGCGAACTGCAACTGCTTCGGCCCGGCCGCCAAGAGCGGCTTCGCCTGGCAGTTGCGTGCCGGCCTGGGCTACCGCGTGTCGGAGCAGGCAAGCGTATCGCTGCAGTACACCTGGCTCAGCCTGCCGCGTCCGGAAGCGGAAGGTCCGCCGGGCATCCTCTATGATCGCCAGCGCTTCGGCGCCGTCACGCTGGGCTATTCCCGCCAGTTCTGACCCGGACGGGGCGCCCGCCGCCCCACCTCGTCGATTGTCCACGCGCTACGGCACGCGGACATTCACGACCCGGTCGCCCGTGTGCATGAGGGCGATGAAGTCCATTTAACTGCCGCCGCAGCCACCGCCGCACGCGCCGCCGCCTCCGCTGTCGCCTCCCGCACTGTCGCCGTCCCCGCAGACGCCGTCGCCATCATCGCAAACGCGGTCGCCGAGCAGCCCTGTGCCGAGGACGGCACCGCCGTTCGAGCTGTCCGCAGTCGTGGAACGCAGGTCGGGGATGCGTGCAAGGCGTACGGCTTGCTGGTACTCGGTTTCGCTGACCAGGCCCTCGAGGTAGAGACCATAGGGCGTCAGCTCCTTCGGATAACTCACCCTCCCCTCGGGATCGCCGAAATCGTCCAGGGTCGAACAGGCGACCAGGCCGCCGATGATCCGGTAGCCGAAGCCGCGCGGCATCCCCAGCTGGCTGTCCAGCGAGAACAGCCGCGGCAGGTGGCTGCCGGCGGCCGGCTGCGACGCCCGGCGCCGCGCCTGCACCAGGCATGCCGCGAGCGCCTTGCCCATCTCCCCTTTCTGCATGTGGCCCCGCTCGACATGCGGGATGCTGCGGCCGAAATGGCGGATGCAGAAGCGCTCGAGCCCCGCCGCATCCAGGCGCGTCCACGCATGCCACACCGAATCGGCCGCACGCGAAGGCAAGGCGCAGGTCTTGCCCGCGGCCGCCGCGCAATCGAAGAACATCATCAGCCCTTCGGCGGCCTGGGCATAGAAGGAAGCGTCGCGGGGAATGCCGGGGAACTCCTCGTGTGCGCCCCTGGCCCAGCAAGGGAACAAGGCGGCGGGCACGTCGGCCAGCACGCCTGCATAGGTCGACTGGGCGAATTCCCATTCCACCGTGCGCGCCACCGCGCGCGGAGTTTCCCTGACGTTCATCGCTTCCTCCCTTGTCGATCCTCCTCACCTTAGTGCAGGGACAGGCGGCCGATGATGAGCGAGCTCAACAATGAAAAAACCCGTCTCGCGACGGGTTTTCAGGAGAAGCTTCAGCGTTGCGGGGCGATCCGCCACACCGCGCCGCCGGCATCGTCGACCACCAGCAGGGCGCCGTCCGCCGCCACCTCGACGGCGGCCGGACGGCCCCAAACGTCGCGGTCGCTCAGCACCATGCCGCTCATGAAGTCCTGGTACTGGCCGGTCGGCACGCCATTCTTCATGAACACGCGCACCACCTTGTAGCCGGTGCGCACGCCGCGGTTCCAGGAACCGTGCAGGGCCACGAACACGTCACCCTCGTACTCCTTGGGGAAGGCGTGCTTGGCGCCCTTCGGCGCGTGGTACACCGCCATGCCGAGCGGCGCCGAGTGCGACTGGATCAGCACGTCCGGCACGATGCTTTTCCCTTTCAGGTCGGGGCGCTGGCCCTGCAGGCGCGGGTCTTCATTGTCGCCGATGTAGTACCACGGCCAGCCGTAGAAACCACCCTGCTTCACGCGCGTCAGGTAATCAGGCGGCAGGTTGTCGCCCAGCGCGTCGCGCTCGTTCACGGTGCACATCACGTCGCCGGTAGCCGGGTAGACCAGCATGCCGACGCAGTTGCGCAGGCCGGTGGCATAGGTGCGGCGGTTCTTGCCGTCCACGTCGAAGGCCATGACGGTGGCGCGGTCGGTCTCCACGCCCCAGCTGGCGCCCAGGCCATGCTTGGCTTCCCACTGCGCGATCGGCTCCGGCGGCTGCGGGCCGATCTCGGTGGCCACGTTGGTGGCCGAGCCGATCGACAGCAGCATGGTCTTGCCGTCCTTCGAGAATGCCAGGGTGCGGGTGGTGTGGCCGCCGCTGGTGTCGGACAGCTGCGCCACCACGGTCTCGGTCGCGCCGCGCGCCTTCAGGTCGCCGTTGCGGTAGGGGATGCGCACGATCGAGTTGACGTTGGCCACGTACAGGTACTGCGGGTTCGCGCCGGAGGGCCAGAAGGCCATGCCGTAGGGGCGGCTCAAGCCGCTGGCGAAGACCTCGACCTTGTCGGCCGCCTGGCCGTTCTTCGAGCGCGCCACCTTGATCTCGCCCTTGGCGGTGGCGGCCAGGAAGATGTCGCCGTTCGGTGCGCGCAGCGCTACCCGCGGCTTGTCGGCATCGAGGGCGAACACGCTGACCGCGAAGCCCTGCGGCACGGTCGGCATGCTGCCGTTCGGGCGCGCCTCGACGCGCGGGCCGTTGCCGGCGCTGCTCGTGGCGAAGGGCGGCGGCATGTCGGTGAGCTTGATGTGGTGGATGCGGCCGGGCTGGTTGTCGTCCCAGGAGCCCTGGCGCTCGGCCGCCGTCGCCGCCTTCGCAGGCGCCGCCGCCGTGACGGCGCCCTGCAGGCCGGCCAGGTAGTCGACCAGTGCCGCGCGGGCCGCCGTGTCGGGCACGCCGACCGGCATCGTGGTGCCCGGCACGTTCTTCGCGGGGTCAGCCAGGAAAACATCCAGTTCCTCGCGGGTCCAGGTCTTGCCGGCGGCGCCGGCTTTCACCAGGGCGGCCGAGTAGTTGAAGCCGGGAACGCCGGCCGCCTTGCGTCCGAGGACGCCGAACAGGCCGGGACCTGCGCGCGAGGACAGGTTCGTATCCACGCTGTGGCAGCTGGCGCAGTTGTTCTGGAAGGTGGTCAGGCCGGCGCTGGTTGCCGGCGCGGCGAGTGCGTTGGACGCGGCTGCCAGGCTGGCGAGCAGCGCCGCATGCAGCGTCAGGGTCTTGGCTTGCAAGGGAGTTCTCCTGTTTTTTTGGGAATGCGAACTGGACAGTCCGACATCATATGGCAACTCGGCCGCTTGCGCTGCTCCTTGCAGCCCTGGCGCCGTGACGAGCGCTACGCAATGGATCGCGGGGCTATAATCGCCTACCCTCCCCCGCTACCGGCCCGAGCAGCCGCAGATACGCAGTCAATGAACGCCCAACCCATGCCGATGCCTCGGACCGACGAGGAATCCGCCTTGCATGCCGAACTGGCCCGCTACCGCTTCATCGCAGGGCTCGACGACGCCATCCGCCTGCTCACCGATCCCGAACAGATCGCCCATACCGCCGCGCGCCTGCTGGGCGAGTACCTGGGGGCGGACCGCTGCGCCTATGCCTACGTGAGCGAAGACCAGGGCAGCTTCACCCTCACCGGCAACTATACCAATGGCGTTCCCAGCATCGTCGGGCGCTACCAGTTGGCCGCCTTCGGCGCCGAGTTCGTGCGCCTGAACCGCCTGGGCCAGCCCTATGTCGTGGAAGACAGCGAGCTGGACGCCAGTGCCGGCGACGTGCTGCAGGCCTACCGCGACACCGGCATCCGCGCCGTGATCTCGGTCCCCGTCATCAAGGGCGACCAGTGGGTGGCCGGCATGGCCCTGCACCAGTCGGCGCCGCGCCAGTGGCAGGCGCATGAGGTGCGCCTGCTGGAGGCGGTCGCCAACCGCTGCTGGGAATCGATCGAGCGCAGCCGCATCGCGATCGAACTGCGTGAGGCCGAGGAGCGGGTACGCGGCAGCCACGACTACCTGCGCCTGCTGCTCGACTGCACCGAGGAAGGTTTCTATTCGGTGGACCGCGAAGGCGTCACCATCATGTGCAATGCCGCCTTCCTGAAGATACTGGGATTCCGCAGCGAAGACGAAGTGATCGGCAGGAAGCTGCATGGCGTGATCCACCACGCGCACTCGGACGGCGCGCATTACTGCGTGGAGGATTGCCCGATCTACCGCGCCGCGCGCGACGGCGTGCCGGCGCTGGTGGACGACGAGATGTTCTTCCGGGTGGACGGCAGCGCCTTTCCGGTCGAGTACCGCGCCCGCCCGGTCTGGCGCGACGGCCAGCTGCAGGGCGCGGTCTGCACCTTCGTCGACCTGACCAAGCGCCGCCGCACCGAAGATGCGCTGCGCAAGAGCGAGGCCCATCTGCAGTCGGTGTTCGGGCAGACCGCCGCCGGCATCTGCGAAACCGACCTGCAAGGCCGGATCGTGAAGATCAACGAGCGTTTCTGCGACATCGTGGGACGCACGCGCGAAGCGCTGCTCGGGACCGCGATGCAGGAAATCACGCATCCGGACGACCTGGTGCTGAACCTGCCGCTGTTCAAGCACACCGTCGCGACCGGCGAGCCGTTCGAGATCGAAAAGCGCTACCTGCGTCCGGACGGCAGCAGCGTCTGGGTCAACAATACCGTCAGCCTGATCCGCGCCCCGGACGGACAGGGCGCCGACAGCATCCTCGCGGTCTGCATCGACGTCACCAAGCGCAAGCGCGCCGAGGAAGCCTTGCACGAGGCCGACCGCCGCAAGGACGAATTCCTGGCGATGCTGGCGCACGAACTGCGCAATCCCATGGCCCCGATCCGCGCCGCCGCCGACCTGCTGGAGTCGCGCGACCTGGCGCCCGAGCAGCGCCGCCGCACCAGCCAGATCATCTCGCGCCAGGTCCGGCACATGACCGGCCTGGTGGACGACCTGCTCGACGTCTCGCGCGTCACGCGCGGCCTGGTGGAGCTGCAGCAGGCGCGCCTCGACGTGAAACAGGTCATCGCGGATGCGATCGAACAGGCCCGTCCCCTGATGGAAGCGAAGCGCCACCGGCTGGTGGTGGAACTGGCTTTCGATGCCGCCCAGGTGCTGGGCGACCACAAGCGCCTGGTGCAGGTGCTGAGCAACCTGCTGGGCAACGCGGCCAAGTACACGCCGGCGGAAGGCCGCATCGAGGTGACGATGGGAGCCACCGGATCGCAAGTGATCCTGGAGGTGGCGGACAACGGCATCGGCATCGCCCAAGAACTGCAGGTGCGCATCTTCGACCTGTTCGCCCAGGCCGACCGCAGTCCCGACCGCTCGCAGGGCGGCCTCGGCATCGGCCTGGCGCTGGTGAAGAGCCTGGTGGAGCTGCACGGCGGCAGCGTCGCCTGCCACAGCGAAGGCCTGGGCAGGGGCAGCCGTTTCCTCGTCACCCTGCCGCGCGCGGCCGGGCAGGATGCGCAGTTCGACACGCAGGGCGATGCGCTGGCGCCGGCGCCGACTGCCGCGCGGCGCGTGATGGTGGTCGACGACAACGTCGATGCGGCCCAGATGCTGGGCATGTGCCTGGAGGCGGCCGGCCACGCCGTCATGATCGAACATGGCTCGCAGGAGGCGCTGGAGCGGGCCAGGATCGGGCTGCCGGAAGTGTGCATCCTCGATATCGGCTTGCCGGGGATGGATGGGAACGAACTGGCACGCCGCCTACGGGCGCAGCCCGAGACGGCCGGGGCCATGCTGATCGCCTTGACGGGCTACGGGCAGGAGCAGGACCGGCAGAACGCCATGGCGGCAGGGTTCGACCATCATTTGGTGAAACCGGTGGCGGCGCCGGAGCTGCTGGCGCTGGTGGCGCAGAAGCGGCGCTAGCGCCTGGCTTACACGGTCAGCAGGCCGCGAAAGCCGCGCGCCGCGTAATAGGACTCGGCGCCGTTGTGGTACACGAACACCCGGCCGTAGCGGCGGTCGCCGAACAGCGCGCCGCCCAGCTTGCGCACGTCTGGCGGGGTGGCGATCCAGCTGGAGGTCTTGCGGTCGAATTCGCCGAGCGTTTGCAGGTGGCGGTACTGTTCTTCGGTCAGCAGTGCGATGCCCATGCCGGCGGCCATGTCTTCGGCGCTGCCGCGCGGCTTGTTTTCCTTGCGCGCATCTAGAGCGGCGCGGTCGTAGCAGAGGCTGCGGCGGCCAACGGGGGACTCGGGGGAGCAGTCGCAGAAGACGATGCTGCCAGTGGCTTTGTCCATGCCGACGACGTCCGGCTCGCCGCCGGTGGCCTCCATCTGTGCCAGCGAAGCGAGCGCGGCGGGATGGTCTGCGAGTCTTGCCGCTACCTCGGACCAGTCAGCTCCCGCGTGGCGGTGCATGTTCTTGTCGAAGCGTGCCTTCAATGTCTGCAGCAGTTCCTTGGCTTGTTCCGGGGGCATGGCTGGTCTTGTCCTCTCAGGTGATGACTGCGATCAGGAACGCAAACTTAGCATAGCTCCGGATTCGGGCATGAAAAAACCCGGCTGCCGTTGCCGGCAGCCGGGTTTCGTGAGTCCGATGCGGGAGATCAGTCCCAGCTCAATGCACCACCGGTCTGGTACTCGGTCACGCGCGTCTCGAAGAAGTTACGCTCCTTCTTCAGGTCGATCATCTCGCTCATCCACGGGAACGGGTTCTCCTCGTTCGGGAACAGCGGATCCAGGCCGATCTGCACGGCGCGGCGGTTGGCGATGAAGCGCAGGTAGCCCTTGAACATCGGGGCGTTCAGGCCCAGCACGCCGCGCGGCATGGTGTCTTCGGCGTAGCGGTACTCGAGGTCGACGGCCTGCATGAACAGGGTCTTGAGTTCTTCGCGGAAGGCGGGGGTCCACAGCTGCGGGTTTTCCATCTTGATCGTGTTGATCAGGTCGATGCCGAAGTTCACGTGCATCGACTCGTCGCGCAGGATGTACTGGTACTGCTCGGCGGCGCCGGTCATTTTATTCTGACGACCGAGCGCCAGGATCTGGGTGAAGCCGACGTAGAAGAACAGGCCTTCCATCAGGCAGGCGAACACGATGATCGACTTCAGCAGCTTCTGGTCGTTTTCCAGGGTGCCGGTCTTGAATTCCGGGTCGGTCAGCACGTTGATGAACGGGATCAGGAACTGGTCCTTGTCGTGGATCGACGCGATCTCGTTGTAGGCGTTGAAGATCTCGCGCTCGTCCAGGCCCAGCGACTCGACGATGTACTGGTAGGCGTGGGTGTGGATCGCTTCCTCGAAGGCCTGGCGCAGCAGGTACTGGCGGCATTCCGGCGCGGTGATGTGGCGGTAGGTGCCCAGCACGATGTTGTTGGCGGCCAGCGAGTCGGCGGTGACGAAGAAGCCGAGGTTGCGCTTGACGATGCGGCGCTCGTCCTCGGTCAGGCCGTTCGGGCTCTTCCACAGCTCGATGTCGCGCTGCATGTTCACTTCCTGCGGCATCCAGTGGTTGGCGCAGCCGGCCAGGTACTTGTCCCACGCCCACTTGTACTTGAACGGCACCAGCTGGTTCACGTCGGTCTGGCCGTTGATGATGCGCTTGTCGTCGGCGTTGACGCGCTTGGCGACTTCGGCGGCGGGTACTGCTGCTTCGCCGGCTTGTGGTGCGCGCGGGGCTGGTGCGGTGCTTGGTTCGTCGTCCCAGGAGAGCATGTTCGTTCCTTCTTTTCGTGACTGCGTCCGCACGGGGCGGACGGCCAAATTCATTGATTCGATGACCGCTGTCCGGAAGGACCCAAGCGCTGGAGCAAGGCTGCGAACTTGAATTCCCGCCTGCGCGGGAATGACGGTCTATAAGTTAACGGTGTAAGCCAGCGTTCATGCTGGCCTACACCTTGTTTGATTACTGGCAGGCTTCGCACTCGTCGAAGCCGGCGTCGCCCGGACGCAGGTAGCAGGCGGCGCCTTCCACCACGTCCGCTGCCGCGGCGGGAGCTGCCGCCGGGGCCGTCGCCGCCGGCGCCGCATGGCCGGCCGCCAGGCCGCCCGAGACCGGCACCGCGTTCAGGGCGCCGGTGCGGGTGGTCGACTTCTCCATGTGCGTCGCCGCGATGGTGCGCAGGTAGTAGGTGGTCTTCAGGCCGCGCAGCCAGGCCAGTTTATACGTCTCGTCCAGCTTCTTGCCCGAGGCGCCAGCCATGTAGATGTTCAGCGACTGGGCCTGGTCGATCCACTTCTGGCGGCGCGAAGCCTGTTCCACCAGCCACTTCGGCTCGACTTCGAACGCCGTGGCGTAGATGTCGCGCAGGTCTTGCGGCACGCGGTCGATCTTGGAGAGCGAACCGTCGAAGTACTTCAGGTCGGCGATCATGACCTCGTCCCACAGGTCGCGTGCCTTCAGGTCGCGCACCAGGTACGAATTGATCTCGGTGAATTCGCCCGACAGGTTCGATTTCACGTACAGGTTCTGGAAGGTCGGCTCGATGCAGGCCGACACGCCGATGATGTTCGAGATGGTCGCGGTCGGGGCGATCGCCACGCAGTTCGAGTTACGCATGCCGAACTGCTTGATGCGCTCGCGCACCACGCTCCAGTCCATCGATTCGCTGGTGTCCTGCTCCAGGTAGCCGCCACGCTCTTCCGCCAGCAGCTTGATCGAGTCCTGCGGCAGGATGCCGCGGTCCCACAGCGAACCTTCATAGGTCTCGTAGCGGCCGCGCTCCTCGGCCAGCTCGGTCGAGGCCAGGTAGGCGTAGTAGCAGACCGCTTCCATCGACTTGTCGGCGAATTCGACTGCTTTCTCCGAAGCGAACGGCACGCGCATCATGTGCAGGCAATCCTGGTGACCCATGATGCCCATGCCCACCGGGCGGTGGCGCATGTTCGAATTGCGCGCCTTGTCCACGGCGTAGTAGTTGATGTCGATGACGTTGTCCAGCATGCGCATCGCGGTGCGGATGGTCTTCTGCAGCTTGGCGTGGTCCAGGCCCTCGCCCTTCATGTGCTGCGGCAGGTTCACCGAGCCCAGGTTGCAGACGGCGATCTCGTCGGCGCTGGTGTTCAGCGTGATCTCGGTGCACAGGTTGGACGAGTGCACCACACCGACGTGCTGCTGCGGCGAGCGGATGTTGCACGGATCCTTGAAGGTGATCCACGGGTGGCCGGTCTCGAACAGCATCGACAGCATCTTGCGCCACAGGTCGAGCGCTTCGACCTTCTTGTACACGGTCATTTCGCCGCGCGCGGCCTTGGCTTCATAGGCGACGTAGGCTTCTTCGAAGGCCTTGCCGACCTTGTCGTGCAGGTCAGGCGTTTCGCTCGGCGAGAACAGGCTCCAGTGGCCCTTCTCCATCACGCGCTTCATGAACAGGTCCGGAATCCAGTTCGCGGTGTTCATGTCGTGCGTGCGGCGGCGGTCGTCGCCGGTATTCTTGCGCAGGTCGAGGAATTCCTCGATGTCCATGTGCCAGGTTTCCAGGTAGGCGCAGACCGCGCCCTTGCGCTTGCCGCCCTGGTTCACCGCCACGGCGGTGTCGTTGACCACTTTCAGGAACGGGACCACGCCCTGCGACTTGCCGTTGGTGCCCTTGATGCGCGAGCCCAGCGCGCGCACCGGGGTCCAGTCGTTGCCCAGGCCGCCAGCGAACTTCGACAGCAGCGCGTTTTCTTTAATGGCGTCGTAGATGCCTTCGAGGTCGTCGCCGACGGTGGTCAGGTAGCACGAGGACAGCTGCGAGCGGCGGGTGCCCGAGTTGAACAGGGTCGGGGTCGAGCTCATGAAGTCGAATGACGACAGCAGGTTGTAGAACTCGATGGCGCGCGCTTCGCGGTCGGCTTCGCGCAGGGCCAGGCCCATCGCGACGCGCATGTAGAAGGCCTGCGGCATCTCGATGCGGGTTTCGCGCACGTGCAGGAAGTAGCGGTCGTACAGGGTCTGCAGGCCGATGTAGCCGAACTGCAGGTCGCGGTCGGCGACGATGGCCTTGGCCAGGCGCTCGAGGTCGAACTTGCCCAGCTCTTCGTCCAGCAGTTCGTTCTGGATGCCCTTGGCGATGTACTGCGGGAAGTAGGTGATGTATTCAGCGGCGGCGCCGGCTTGCGGCACTTCATGGCCGAAGACTTCCTTGCGGATGGTGTGCAGCAGGATGCGCGCGGTGACCTGGCTGTAGGCCGGGTCGGTTTCCATCAGGGCGCGGGCGGCCAGGATGGCCGACTTGTGCAGCTCCTCGACCGGCACGCCGTCGTACAGGTTCTTCAGGGTCTCGGCGACGATGGCGTCGGCGTCGACGTGCTTTTCCAGGCCCGAGCAGGCGGCGTTCACGAGGGCGTGGACGTCGTTCATGTCGAGCGGACGGCGCTCGCCGCCGTCGACCACGTGGATCTGCGGCGCGGCGACCTGGGTGCCGCCAGCGGCTGCCTTGGCCGCCTTGCGCTCTTCCATGCGCTTGGCGCGGTACAGCACGTATTCGCGCGCGACGTCATGCTCGCCCGAGCGCATCAGCGACAGTTCGACCTGGTCCTGCACGTCTTCGATGTGGAAGGTGCCGCCGTTCGGCTGGCGGCGCACCAGCGCGGCCACCACGTTGCCCGTCAGCTGCTCGACCAGTTCGCGGATGCGGGCCGATGCGGCGCCCTGCCCGCCGGCGACGGCGAGGAAAGCCTTGGTCATCGCGACCGAGATCTTGTGCGGCTCGAAAGCGACCACGGCGCCGTTGCGGCGGATAACCCGGTAGTCACCACGGGCGACGATCTCTGCGGGCGTGGCGGTGGCCGACGCGCCTGGGGTGACGTGGGGATTGATCGAAATGTCTTGTGCTGTTTGCATTGAGCCTCCAGTGAGCAGCGGACCTGCCGTTTGTCTTGCGCCGGACTTGTCACCCGGACAAAATTTTAAGCAAAGCGATACCCCGCCAGATGGAAATTCTTACTGGCAACCAAGCAAGAGATCGATGCGGCAGGGTAGAAATCGTTGTTGAATCAGTGGCTTGCAGAGCAAGCTTCAAGTCGAACGTGAATCTAGTTTCTTCTGATCCACTACCACTATATCTAGTGTTCGAACTTGATATGAGACTAATTGTAGTGCCTGACCTAGGTCACGGCAAGTGAGGAAGCCCCTAATTTTTTTCCTTTTTTTTGGTGCGTAGGCTTGACAAGCCCATATCGCCAGAACGACGGGCGGTATGCGGTGAGCGAGCACTAACCATGGTCCGACACACTGCACAAGGCTTAATCAAGCCCATGCGCCGCGCATCGTTCTTGTGCATTTTGCACTGGCGAAAAGACAACAAGATGACACGCCGGTCTTGATTTTGTAGGGTGGTCGGCTTGTCCGACCGCGCGTTCAAATTTCGCCTGCGCAGAGATGATGTTTGCTGTTCACCTACTGTCTGGACGCGCGGACGGCGAAGCCGTCCACCCTACATTATAGAGATGCTCATGCCTGGTCATCCGGCGCGCAGATCTCCAGCTTCTGCATCTGGTAGCGCAGCTGGCGCACGCTGATGCCGAGCAGGCTTGCCGCCTGGGTGCGGTTGAATTGGGTCTGCTGCAGGGCGCGCCCGATGATCTCGCGCTCGACCTGGCTCAGGTACTCGGGCAGGTTGCCGGGCAGGCCGTTCGGGCCGAGCATCGCGGCGGCGGGCGCCGCTTCCACCGGCGCCGGCGACGGGGTCGGCAGCGGCTCCGGCATGGGCGCGGGCTCCGGCATCGGCGCCGGCGCGCTCGCGGCCGGTTCGCGCCGCGCCGTATCGCCCGGCCGCGCCGCCTTGAGCGACAAATCGCCCACCTCGATCACGCCGTCGTTGGCGAAGGCCAGCGCCCGCTCCAGCACATTCTCCAGTTCGCGGATATTGCCCGGGAAGGAGTAGGCGCGCAGCCTCTCCAGCACGCCCGGCCCCAGCGCGGCTCTGGCCGGCCCGGCCAGGCGCGCCAGGATCGCCTCCACCAGGGCGGGCAGGTCGTCGATGCGTTCGCGCAGCGGCGGCAGCGCCAGTTCGATCACGTTCAGGCGGTAGAACAGGTCCTGCCTGAACCTGCCCTGTTCCACGCATTTGGCCAGGTCCTGGTGGGTGGCGCTGATGATGCGCACGTCCACCGGTTCCTCGACCGTGGCGCCGATCTTGCGCACGCGCCGCTCCTGGATGGCGCGCAGCAGCTTGACCTGCATCGGTAGCGGCAGGTCGGCCACTTCGTCCAGCATCAGGGTGCCGCCGTTGGCGGCCTGGAAGAAGCCGTCGCGCTCCTCGGCCGCGCCGGTGAAGGCGCCCTTGCGGTAGCCGAAGAACTCGGCCTCCATCAGGGTTTCGGGAATGGCGCCGCAGTTCACCGCGACAAAAGGCTTGCCGGCGCGCGAACTCCGGGCGTGGATCTCGCGCGCGGCCAGTTCCTTGCCGCTGCCCGATTCGCCCGTGATCGAGATTGGCGCGTTGGAGCGCGCCAGCCGCCCGATCTGGGCGCGCAGCGCCTCCATCGCGGCGGAGTCGCCGATCATGCGCGAGCCGGGCGCCGCGCCGTCCGGCCGCGCCGCCGGTGCTTCGGACAATTTCAGGGCCGAGCGCACCATCACGCGCAGGGCGTCCAGGGCCACCGGCTTGGAGATGTAGTCGAAGGCGCCGGCCTTGAGCGCCACCACCGCGTTCTCGGCGCTGCCGTAGGCGGTGATGACGGCGATCGGCGTGCCCTTGTGCGAGGCCGTCACCTCGCGCACCAGTTCCAGCCCCAGGCCGTCCGGCAGGCGCATGTCGGTCAGGATCAGCGCGTAGTCGTGCTCCTCGACCAGGCCGCGCGCCTGGCGCAGCGTGGCGGCGCTGTCGACGTCCAGCCCCATCTTGAGCAGGGTGATCTCGAGCAGTTCGCGCAGGTCGGCTTCGTCGTCGACCACGAGGATGCGGGGTGCGGTCATGGTTCCCTCTAATATATACAGGCAGCCGGGACGTCAGGCCGGCTGCGCGAAGCTGATCACGAAACGCCCGCTCGCCCGGCGCGGTCCGGCGGCGGTGGGGTCGAAGCGGTATTCGTAGTCGAGCTTCGCGTCGTTGTTCAGGCACAGCTCGCGCGCCAGGTACAGGCCCAGGCCCGTGCCCTTGCTCGAGGTGGTGTAGAAGGGCTCGAACAGGTGGGCGCGCACCTCGGGCGTGATGCCGGGGCCGTCGTCCTGCACGTGCAGTTCGATGCGGCCGGCGGCGTCCAGGGCCGGGAAGATGCGGATGCTGCCCGCTTCCCTGCTGGCGTAGCGCACCGCATTGTTCAGCAGGTTGAGCAGCACCTCGTGCAGGTGCAGCGGGTCGAAGCGCACCGCGCTGCTTCCCGGGTCGCCCAGGTAGACTATATCATCCGCGAGCCCGTGGGTTTCGCAGAATTCGGCCTTCAGCTCGGCGAGAAAGCTTGCCAGCTGCACCGGCTCGCCGTTCGGCTGCACCTTGCGCGACAGCTGCAGGATGTCCTCGACCATGCGGTTCACGCGCGTCACGTTGTCGCCCACGATCTTCAGCAGGCGCACTTCGGCCGGGCCGTGCAGGTCTTCGGCCAGCAGCGCGGTGGCGTGGCCGATCGCCGACAGCGGGTTGCGCACCTCGTGCGCGATGCTGGCGGTGAGGCGGCCCATCGAGGCCAGCTTGAGCTGCTGCGCCTGGTTCTCGATGGCGCTCACGTCCTGCATGAACACCACGCTGCGGCCCAGCGCGACGTCGAGCGTGTCGACCCGGGCGAAGCGCAGCTTCAGGTGCACCGGCTGGTCGCGCCGGCCGCGCAGGGGGCCGGCGTCTTCGTGGTAGGGCTTGATGGTGACGAAGAAGGCGCCTTCGCCTGGCGCGCGCAGCCAGGCGCCGAAGGCCTGGGCCAGGGGCTCCAGTCCCGGCGCTTCGCCGAGCCGGAACGCCGCCTCCTCCCCTTCCAGGCCCAGCATGCGCCGCGCCGCCGGGTTGCCGGTGAAGACCGCGTTGTCGTCGCCCACCACCAGGATGCCGTCGCCGACGTCGGCGATCACGATCGCGTTGATCGCCTGCTGGACCCGCAGGTCGGCGCCGCGCTGCGCCGCCAGTTCCTCTTGCTTGATCAGGCGCGCGGCCATGCGGTTCACCACCAGCACGCCGGCGAAGAAGGCGGCCCCGTACAGGCCGGCCTGCATGGGCGAGCGCCCGTCGTCCCGCATGAAGACCTGCCAGGTGGTTTCAAGCAGCAGGAACAGGGTGGCGACGGCGCTCGAGAACAGCGCCATCGTCAGGGGCGCCAGGATCGCGGCGCCGGCCAGCGGGAACAGGTACAGGATCGCCAGGCCGCTGCGCATGCCGCCGGCTTCCAGGTAGAGCAGCGAGATCACGGCCAGGTCGAGCGCGATCTGGCCGCCCAGTTGCAGGGCGAAACGGCGCCGCCACCAAGCCCCGAGCGCGCCGAAGACCAGCGCCGCCGCCAGGTAGAACAGGCAGGCTGGCGTGCTGGCCGCGTCCAGGCGCACGCCGTCATCGGTGATGCTCACTCCGAGGTAGAGCAGCAGCACCAGCGCGATGACGATGCGGGTGATGGTGAAGGTCTGGAGCGAGCGCCACAGGGTCGTGCGCGCTTCGCGGGACAGCACCGCTCCTGGCGACATCGGCCGGCTTACCGCGGCGGCAGGCGCACGTGGCCCGGCGAGCAGTAGTCGTGGCCGTCGGCGTGGACCGCCTCCGAGGCCGGGAAGTGGATGCCGCAGTGCGCGCACTGGGTCATGGTTTCGATCTCGGCCACCGGCGCCTGGCGCGGCGGCTCACGCGTATCTTGCCGATCGAGGGGCGGCTGCCGGCGCGCGCCCAGGCCCTTGAGCTTGGCGCGGATCGCCAGCACGACCAGCCCGATCAGGAGGATCCAGAAGATGACGCGGCTCATGCCAGCCCCCGGTGCAGGACGACTTCGAGCACGAAGCGGCTGCCGACGTAGGCCAGCGCCAGCGTCGCGAAGCCCGCCAGCGTGAAGCGCAGCGCGGTCTTGCCGCGCCAGCCCTGATACCGGCGGCCGGCCAGCAGCGCCGCGAACAGCAGCCAGGACAGCAGCGCGAACACGCTTTTATGGTCCAGGCGCAGGGCGCTGCCGAACAGCTGTTCGGAGAACACCACGCCCGACAGCACGGTGAGGCTGAGCAGGATGAAGCCGATCCAGATCACGCGGAACAGCAGCTTTTCCATGGTCAGCAGCGCCGGCAACTGGTCCAGCGCGCTGCCGAGCCAGCCGCCGCCGGCGGCGCGCGTGTGCAGGCGCGCCTCCTGCAGCGCCATCAGCACCGCGTGGAAGGCGGCGATGGTGAGCGTGCTGTAGGCCAGCACCGCGACCGCGACGTGCCAGCCGAAGGCCGGCGACTGGGCGTTCAGGGGCAGCAGGCTGCCGGGGAAGATCACCGGCAGCACGCTTGCCGCGACTGCGAAAGGCATCACCAGGCGGCGCATGCCGTCCAGGGCGAAATTGCGGTTTTCCAGCCAGTAGGCGGCCACCGAGACCCACAGCGCGCTCGAGAGCATGATGGCGAAGCCGACGCGCAGCCGGCCCGGCTCGGCCACGTCGAGCCCGAGCGCGGCGCCATGCACCGCCCAGGCCACGGCGGTGACGCCTGAGATGACGGCGCCCCGGCGCGACGGCAGCAGGGCGCACACCGCGTACAGCAGGGCCGCGGCGAGAAAGAGGGAATTCTGCATAATAGGAGTCTACACCAACGGGGGTGGCGGGGGCAGGCCCTCTTCCGGCGGCTAGAGCTTGCTGAATCGGCTGCTCACGCAAAAACTGGGTCCCGGCCTGCGCCGGGAGTCGTGGGCGCCAGTGGCGCGCACGACGGCCTTCGGGCTAGTGGTGCAAAACTTATAAGTGTCAGCTCAAGCACGTCATCCCGGCGCAGGCCGGGATCCAATTTTGGTAGCGTCGTCACTACCTCATCAATCCACCGCCGCCATCCGCAACTCCTCCGTATGGTGCCGCTGCTGCTCCTCCATCACCATCACGCCCAACTCGCGCTTGAGCGCGTTGAATTCCGGCGCCGCCGGATCGCGCATGCGCGGGATGTCCACCAGCAGATCGCGCTTGACCGTCCCCGGCCGGTAGGTCATCACGACGATCCGGTCGGCCAGGTAGACCGCCTCCTCGATGCTGTGGGTGACGAACAGGATGGTCTTCCTCAGCGCGGACCAGATGCGCAGCAGCTCGTCCTGCAGGTTGCGGCGGGTGAGCGCGTCCAGGGCGCCGAAGGGCTCGTCCATCAGCATGATCGGGGAATCCAGCGCCAGCACGCGCGCGATCGCCACCCGCTGGCGCATGCCGCCCGACAGGTCCTTGGGAAAGCGCTGGCGGAAGTCGCCCAGGGACAGCATGCCCAGCAGCTCGCCCACGCGCGCGCGGATATCGGCTTTGCCCATGCCCTTGATGTGCAGGCCGAAGGCGATGTTGTCCTCGACCGTCATCCAGGGGAACAGCGCATACTCCTGGAACACCATGCCGCGGTCCGGCCCCGGCGCGGCAACCGGCTGGCCGTCGACCGTGATCGTGCCGCTGCTGGGCAGCGAGAAGCCCGCCACGGCGCCCAACAGCGTGGATTTGCCGCAGCCGGACGGCCCCAGCAGGCAGGTGAACTGCCCGCGCGGGATGTCGAGGTGGATGTCCTGCAGCGCCGTGACGGTCCTGCCGCCGGTCTCGAAGACCTTGTTGACGCCGTCGATGCGGATATGCGGCTCCATGACCTGCGACGGGATACCATGCGGTGCGTTCATGTCAGTGCTCCAGGCCGCGGTGCCAGCGCAGCAGGTGGTTGTTCAGGCGGTTCATGGCGATGTCGATGGCCAGGCCGAGCAGGCCGATGGTGATCATCCCGGCGATGATCTTGTCGGACCAGAAGTACTCGCGCGCTTCCAGGATGCGAAAACCCAGCCCGTTGTTCACGGCGATCATCTCCGACACGATCACCACGATGAAGGCGGTGCCGATCCCGATCCGCACCCCCGACAGGATGTAGGGCACGGCGGCCGGCAGGATCACGCGCAGGAACATGGTGGCGCCGCTCGCGCCCAGGTTGCGCGCCGCGCGCAGGTAGATGCCGTCCACGTGGCGCACCCCGGCGATGGTGTTCATCAGGACCGGGAAGAACGCCCCCAGCGCGATCAGGAACACGGCCGGCGGGTTGCCCAGCCCGAACCACAGGATGGCCAGCGGGATGTAGGCGATCGGCGGAATCGGGCGCAGCAGCTGCACCAGGGGGTTCATCCACGCGTACACGACGCGGCTCGCGCCCATCGCCAGCCCGAGCGGCAACGCGAGTCCGGCCCCCAAGGCGAAGCCCACCACCACCCGCACCATGCTGGTCCAGATGTCGATCGGCAGCTCGCCCGAGAATGCCCAGGACCACCAACCGCCCTCGGTATAGGCCTCGTACGGCACCAGCGGCAGCAGGTAGGCCACCCACTTGCGCCAGACGTCGAGCGGGGCCGGCAGCACCTGCGGGTTGACCCAGCCGTTCATGGCGACCCACTGCCACAGCAGGACGGCGGCCACCGGGACCACCGCGCCGACCGCCATTTCGCGCCAAGCTTCACGGGAATGCTTGCGTCTGTTCCGAGTGCTCATGGTCGGCTCCTCACTTCACGCCCAGGCTGTTCTTGGCGGCCGCCAGCAGGTCGGTGCGCACCCACTCCCGGGCCACCGGCGGTTTCGCCATGCGCCCCACCCCGGTCCTGGCCATGATGTCGGTGGTGACCTGGATATGTTCGGGCGTGATGTCGAAGGAGTACGGCGAGTTGCGGATCGCTTCCTGGAAGTCCTCGCTCGTGATCTGGTTCTTGAAGATCGTCTCGCGCACGTACTTCTCGGCCACCGACGGGCTGTCGATGAAAGTCCTGGTGGCCTCGACGAAGCAGCGCATGAATTTTTCCGCCAGCGGACGCCGTTCGCGGTAGAACTTCTCGGTCATGACCATGGTGCGCACCGGCTCGCCGATCTGGGTGTCGTAGGGTTTCATCACCTCGACCCCGAAGCCCTTGTTGATCGCCTGCGAGGACTGCGGCTCGGACTGCATCATGGCGTCGATCTGCCTGCCGAGCAGGGCCTGGTTCAGGTCGGCGTAGGACAGGAACACCAGCTGCACGTCCTTGCCGGGCGCCGCGTCGGCCTTCAGGCCGTGCTTGGCCAGCTGCGCCATCAGGAGCACTTCCTGGATCGCGCCGCGGGTCACGCCGACCCGCCTGCCCTTGAGCTGGGAGACGCTGCGGATGCCGAGGTCGGGCCGCGCCACCAGGCGCGCGCCGCCCTTGGCGAAACCGGCCACCACCACGATCGGCGCGCCGCCGGCGCGGCCCGAGATCGCCGCCTCGGAGGCGGTGGCGCCGACGTCCAGCTCGCCCGCGATGATCGCCTGCATCACGTCCAGGCCCTTGGCGAACACCTTTTCCTCGACCCGGATGCCGCACTTCGGCGCGATCTCCTTGATGTACGAGACCGCGCCGAAATGGGCGAGCTTGAGGTTCCCCAGCCGGACCACCTCCTGGGCGCCGGCGCCGCCTGCTGCCAGCAGGGCGGCTGCGGCGAGGATGCTGCTGAATAGCTTGATCATGCCTGTTCTCCCGTATATACAAATGCGCAAGACAAATGGTGTCGCCTGTGTCCCGGCGCGATGAAACATGCGCAGGCACAGAGATCGATGCTGCAGGGAAATGGCCTATGAGTACGTGAGCTATATCAGGAATGACAAGGTTTCCATATGATCGAACGCATCACACTTGAGGAAAAACTGCGTTATATCGCTGCGGCGGTCGAACTCGGCGGCTTGTGCAAGGTAGAATGCTGGTTTATTCGTAGGGTGGTCGGCTCTGCCGACCGCGCGTTCAACCGACGGCAGCGCTGCGACTACGCCGGCACTTGCCGGACGCGCGGACGGCGAAGATCACCCCTACCAAAGCATCGTCACATATATACATTCAGGTAGAACATGCTAGATAACCTTACCCAACGCCTAGCCAAGGTCGTCAAGACGATGCGCGGCGAGGCGCGCCTTACCGAGGCGAACACCGCCGAGATGCTGCGCGAAGTGCGCATGGCCCTGCTGGAAGCCGACGTGGCGCTGCCGGCGGTGCGCGAATTCATCGCCAAGGTCAAAGAGAAAGCGCTGGGCGAAGAAGTCATCGGCTCGCTCAGCCCCGGCCAGGCCCTGGTCGGCGTGGTGCAGCGCGAGCTGGCGGCCCTGATGGGCGCCGACCTCGGTCCCGACGCCACCCAGCTGTCCTTCGCCCAGCAGCCGCCGGCGATCATCCTGATGGCCGGCCTGCAGGGCGTGGGTAAAACCACCACCACCGGCAAGCTCGCCAAGTACCTGAAAGAGCAAAAGAAAAAGAAGGTCCTGACGGTTTCCGCCGACGTCTACCGCCCTGCCGCGATCGCGCAGCTGGAGTCGGTCACCAAGCAGGTCGGCGCCGACTTCTTCCCGTCGACCGCCAACGACAAGCCGGTCGACATCGCGCGTAACGCGCTGGATTGGGCCAAGAAGCACTACCACGACGTCCTGATCATCGACACCGCCGGCCGCCTCGGCATCGACGAAGCGATGATGCAGGAGATCGCCGCGGTGCACGCCGCCGTCAATCCGGTCGAGACCCTGTTCGTGGTCGACGCCATGCTGGGCCAGGACGCGATCAACACCGCCAAGGCCTTCAACGATGCGCTGCCGCTCACCGGCGTGGTGCTGACCAAGCTCGATGGCGATTCGCGCGGCGGCGCGGCCCTGTCGGTGCGCCACGTGACCGGCAAGCCGATCAAGTTCGCCGGCGTGTCCGAAAAGCTGGACGGCCTCGAAGCCTTCGATCCGACCCGCATGGCCAACCGCGTGCTGGGCATGGGCGACATCCTGGCGCTGGTGGAAGAAGCGCGCAAGGGCGTCGATGCCGAGGCCGCGACCGAGCTGGCCAACAAAATCAAGGGCGGCGGCAAGTTCGACATGAACGACTTCAAGGCCCAGCTGACCCAGATGAAGAAGATGGGCGGCATGTCCGGCCTGCTCGACAAGCTCCCGGCCCAGTTCCAGCAGGCCGCGGCCGGCGCCAACATGGACCAGGCCGAGAAGCAGGTGCGCCGCATGGTCGGCATCATCGATTCGATGACGCCTGGCGAGCGCGCCAAGCCCGAGCTGATCAAGGCCAACCGCAAGCGCCGCATCGCGGCCGGCGCCGGCGTGCAGGTGCAGGAAGTGAACCGCATGCTGAATCAGTTCGACCAGATGCAGACCATGATGAAGAAGCTCAAAGGCGGCGGTCTGATGAAGATGATGCGCGGTATGAAAGGCATGATGCCGGGCCTGCGCTGAGCGCTCGGCGTCTTCTGAAAAACCGCGCAGGCACGGGCTTTGCGCGGTTTTTCACATTCTGGCGCACGATTTTTTCATTTGCGTGCTCGCTAGTGTGAGATAGCTCGCATAATGGGGCTTACAAGAATGAAAAAATTTCGAAAAAGACTTGCATGAACAGTAAAAGGCCACCAATATAAGCCGGTGCGTCAATAACGCAACTTTCCCTGTGATCGTTTTAGGAGGCTCGAAGATGGCAACAGCCAAAAAATCCACCGCAGCGCCAGCCAAGCAAGCCGCCAAGCCGGCAGCAGCGGCCAAGCCTGCAGCAAAAAAAGCAGCTCCAGCAAAAGCAGCAGCGAAACCAGCAGCGAAGCCGGCCGCAGCACGCAAGCCGAACGCCGCTTTCATGAAAGAGATGACGCCGTCGGGCGAACTGGCAGCAGTGGTCGGCAACAAGCCGCTGCCACGCACCGAAGTCACCAAGAAGGTCTGGGACTACATCAAGGCCCAGAACCTGCAGGACGAATCGAACCGCCGCATGATCAACGCCGACGACAAGCTGAAGGCTGTCTTCGGCGGCAAGGCACAGGTCTCGATGTTCGAAATGACCAAGCTCATTTCGGACCACCTGAAGTAAGCACTGGCCGGCTGTCCAGTAGCCTTGTAAATGAAAAGCCCCGGGTGACCGGGGCTTTTTGTTTTGGATGTTCACCGTAGGGTGGTCGGCCATGCCGGCCGCGCGTTCAAACAGTATGTGAATAGATGCGGCGCGTATAAACGCCGGTCAGTTGAACGCGCGGACGGCGAAGCCGTCCACCCTACGTTAAGGCCGCCGTGTCTTAAAGGCCTGCCGCCGCCTTCATCAGGTGGAACACCTGCGTGTTCTCCATCGTCCCCTTGAACGGCGCCGAACCGGCGCCGGTGGCGTACAGCTTCACGTCCCCGCCTCCGTGCGACTCGTACACGGTGCGCACGCCGGCCTCCTGCCGGTAGCCGTCGCCCAGGGCAGTGGCGCTGTCCACGTCCGCGCGCACGTCCGGGCGCACCTTGCCGTTGCCGAACACGAGCGCGGTGAAGGTCTTGCCGTCGGCATCCTTCTTCGGCTCGCCGCTGGCGTAGTCGTGCACGATGTCCAGCACCTTGCTGCCGCGCTTCGGGTAGCCGTTCAGGACCATCGTGTGGTCATGGTCGGCGGTCACCACGATGAGCGTGTTCTCCAGCCCCGGATCGATTTGGCGCATGCGCTCGATCGCGGCCTGGATCGCCTCGTCGAAGGCCACCGTGTCGGCCAGCGCGTTCTTGGCGTTGGTGTCGTGCAGCGCGTGGTCGATCTTGCCGCCTTCGACCATCAGGAAGAAGCCGTCCGGATCCTTCGAGAGCAGCTCGATCGCCTTCAGGGCCATCTCGCTCAAGCTGGGCTGCTCGGGGCGGCGCGTCAGCGAATAATCCAGGTGGTCGTCGGCGCTGTAGATGCCGACGAACTTGCGGCCCGGGCGGGCCGACATCATGTCGGCGCGGGTCTTGCCCACGGCATAGCCCTGCGCCGCGAATTCCGCCATCAGGTCGCGTCCGTCGGCGCGGCCCTTCGGGTTGGCGGCCTTGTCGAAGGGCGTGAAGTGATGGCGCCCGCCGCCCATCAGGACGTCCACGCCGTCGCCCAGCGCGCGGTTGTAGCCCTCGCCGCCCGGCACGATCTGGCGCGCGATGGCGTAGGCGGCGTCGCGGTGGCACACGTGCGCGAAGGTCGACGCCGGCGTGGCGTGGGTCAGCTCGGTGGTGGTCACCGCACCCACCGACTTGCCACGCGCCTTGGCCAGTTCCAGGATGGTCGGCACGATCACGCCGTCGTTCGGCGCGCACTTGTCGATCGTGCGGTTGCCGTTGGCGTCCCGTTCCGGATCGATGGCGCGCGCGTCCTTGATCGAGATGCCGTCCTGGTTGATCTTCACGCCGGTCATGTAGGCGCCCATCGAGGGCGCGCTGTCGGTGGTCTGGAAGTCGTTCGAATAGGTCTTGATGCGCGCGGTGCGCTCCAGCCTTTCGAAGTTCAGCAGGCCGTCCTCGCCGTGCTTGTAGATGCGGGCGGCGCTGATGGTGGTCGGGCCCATGCCGTCGCCGAGGAAGAAGATGATGTTCTTGGCCTGCGGCGCGGCAATCGCGCAGCTGCTTGCCAGGCTGGCGGCGAGCAGGAAATGGAGTCGTTTGTTCATGATATGTTCCTTGTCCCGCTTACAGGCCGGCGGCGGTCTTGATCAGGCCGAAGACGCGGGTGTTGTCGATGGTCCCGCGGAACAGCTCCGCGCCAGCGCCGGCTGCGCCCAGGTAGACGTCGGTGCCGCCGTGGGTTTCGGCGCCGGTGCGGGTGCGCACCACCGCTTCCTGGTGGTAGTCGTCGCGCGTCACGATCTCGTCGGTGAGCACGGGCTGGCTGGAGCGCGGACCGTTGGTGCGGTTCTCGCCGGTGCCGAAGCCGATGATGGTGAAGGGACGGCCTTCCTTGTCCAGCTTCGGGCTGCCGTCCAGGTTGCGCACCAGGCCCAGCACGCCCGGATTGGTCGGCGTGGTCTTGCCGGTGCGGACCGTGTAACCGTTCAGGAGCAGCGTGTGGTCGTGGTCGGCGGTGGCGACGATCAGGGTGTTCTTCAGGCCCGGGTCGAGCAGCTCCATCTTGTCCAGCGCGGCCTGCATGGCCTCGTTGTAGGACACGGTTTCCTGCAGCGCGCGCTTGCCCAGCGTGGCGTGCAGCGCGTGGTCGATCAGGCCGCCCTCCACCACCAGGAAGAAGCCCTTGCCGCCCTGGGTCGCGTGCGGCGCCAGCAGGTCGATGGCCTTGCGCGTCATCTCGGTCAGGCTCGGCTGCTTCGCCGGGTCGCGGGTGGCGTCGTAGTCCATGTGGTTGGGCGCGAACAGGCCGATCGCCGGCCGCTGCGCGTCGAGCGCGAGCGCCTTGAAGCTTGCGGTGTCCGTGGCGACGCGGAAGCCCTGCTGCCCCAGTTCGGCCAGCAGGTCGCGGTTGTCGGCGCGCTTGCCGCCGCGCGCGAAGGGCGTGAAGAACTGGGCGCCGCCGCCGAACATCACGTCCAGGCCGCGCGCTCCGAGCGCCGGATTGTAGCCGGCGCCGCCCGGCACCAGCATGGCCGCGAGATCGGTTTCGAGCTTGCGGTGGCAGGCGTGGCCGTAGGCGGACGCGGGGGTCGCGTCGGTGACGCTGGTGTTGGTGACGACGCCCAGCGCCATGCCGCGCTTGCGCGCCAGTTCCAGCAGCGTGACGGCGGGCGATCCGCCCTCGCACCTGCTGACCAGGGCATTGCCGTTGGCATCCTTGGCTGGCGCGACCGAACGGGTGCCGAAGGACATCGAGACCACGCCGTTGTTGTGCTTCACGCCGGTCATGTAGGCCGCCATGCCGGCGGCGCTGTCGGTGACCATGGCGTCGTTCGAGAAGGTCTTGACGAAGGCCGACTCGGGCAGGCGGTCGATGGTCAGCTCGCCCTCTTCGCCCGCGTGGAAGATGCGCGCGGCGGTGAGGGTGTTCAGGCCCATGCCGTCGCCGAGGAAGAAGATCACGTTCCTGGCGCGCTCTTCGACCTGGGCGCGGGCGGGGACTTGGGAGGCTGGCGGCACGGCCGCGCAGCCGGCCAGCGCGGCGATGAGGACAGCGCCGGCAAGGGTGGACAATCGCATGAGGACCTCTACGTCTGGAAAGCGCAGAGTTTAATGCATTATGGCAGCTGGAATTGTTGCGGAATTGTTGGAGTGACGGGATCCGTAGGGTGTGCTGCCTGTGCGGTCATCCCGTTGCTGGTTGAACGCGTGGACGGCGAAGCCGTCCACCCTACAAGGGTATCAGGCTGCGGGTTTGAATTCCCACTTCTTCCATGCCGCCAGCACCGCGTTCGGATACTGCGGCTTGCCGCGGCTGCCGTTGTAGCGGCCGAGCGCGAGATAGAGGTTGCCCTTCTCCATGTCGATGTACATGCGCAGGATCGAGCAGCCGTAGCGCAGGTTGGTCTGCATGTTGAACAGCATGCGGCGGTCGCTGTCGCCGATCACGCGGGTCCAGAAGGGCATCACCTGCATGTAGCCGCGCGCGCCGGCGATCGAGATGGCGTACTTGCGGTAGGCCGACTCCACCTGGATCAGGCCCAGCACCAGGGCCGGGTCGAGTCCCGCGCGCGTCGACTCGTACCAGACCGTCTCCAGGAATTCGGTGCGCGATAGCTGGTCGGGGATGCGCTTGGCCAGGCGCTTCGACATTTCGTCGAACCAGGCCTGGTAACGCGCCCGCGCTTGCGCGTCGCGCAGCACCGGCTTGGGCGGGCGGCTGTCCTTGATGGCGTTGGCGAGCGCCAGCCGAACCGAGTCGGCCAGCGCTTCTTCCTTCTGGTTGCCGGCGTGCGCCGCGCCGCCGAGCATCAAGCCGGCAGCGAGCAGCGCACTCGCGGCCCAGGGAAACAGTGCTACCAGGCTCACTTGCCCAGCTTGCCCTTGATGAAGGCGACCATGCCGTCGACCGGCACGCCGGTGGCGGCGGCGTCGCGGCGGCCCTGGTATTCCAGGTTGCCTTCCTTGAGGCCGCGCTCGCCGATCACGATGCGGTGCGGCACGCCGATCAGTTCCCAGTCGGCGAACATCGCGCCCGGACGCAGGCCGCGGTCGTCGACGATCACGTCGATGCCAGCCGCCTGCAGTTCGGCGTACAGCTTCTCGGTCTGCTCCTTGACCATCTCGCTGCGGTCCAGGCCCATCGGGCACAGCACCAGCTCGAAGGGGGCGATCGCATCCGGCCAGATGATGCCCTTGTCGTCGTAGTTCTGCTCGATCGCCGCGCCCAGGATGCGGGTCACGCCGATGCCGTAGCAGCCCATCTGCAGCGGGGCCGGCTTGCCGGCTTCGTCGAGGAAGGTGGCTTCCATCGCTTCCGAGTAGGCGGTGCCGAGCTGGAACACGTGGCCCACTTCGATGCCGCGCTCGATCGCCAGCACGCCCTTACCGTCCGGCGAAGGGTCGCCTTCGACCACGTTGCGCAGGTCGGCCACGATCGGCTCGGCGCAGTCGCGGCCCCAGTTGGCGCCCACGTAGTGGTAGTCGGCCTCGTTGGCGCCGCAGACGAAGTCGGCCATGGTGGCGACGCTGCGGTCGGCCACGACGGTGACCGGCAGTTTCGTGTTGATCGGACCGAGGTAGCCCGGCACGGTGCCGTACACTTCCTGGATCTCGGCTTCGGTCGAGAAGCGGAATTCCTTCAGGCCCGGCACCTTGTTCACCTTGATCTCGTTGAGCTCGTGGTCGGCGCGCAGCAGCAGCAGGAAGTAGTTCTTCTTGCCTTCGTTCTCGACCGTGAGGGCGATGCTCTTGACGTGGCGCTGCAGCGGGATGCTCAAGAGTTCGGCCACGGCTTCGCACTTCGTTTTACCGGGGGTCGAAGTCTTGACCAGTTCCTGGGTCGCCGCGCCGCGCTCGCCGCCGGCCAGCGCTTCGGCCGCTTCGATGTTGGCGGCGTAGTCCGAATCCGGGCAGTACACCAGCGCGTCTTCGCCGGTGCTGGCGATGACGTGGAATTCATGCGAGCCGGTGCCGCCGATGGCGCCGTTGTCGGCGGCCACCGCGCGGAACTTCAGGCCAAAACGATTGAAAATGCGCGTGTACGCCTCGAACATGTTCTCGTAGGACTTCTGCATGCCTTCGACGTCGCGGTCGAAGGAATACGCATCCTTCATGGTGAACTCGCGCCCGCGCATCAGGCCGAAGCGCGGGCGGCGCTCGTCGCGGAACTTGGTCTGGATGTGATAGAAGTTGATCGGCAGCTGGCGGTAGGACTTGAGCTCGCTGCGCACGACGTCGGTGACGACTTCTTCCGAGGTCGGCTGGATGGCGAACTCGCGGCCATGGCGGTCTTTCACGCGCATCAGCTCGGGGCCCATCTTGTCCCAGCGGCCCGTCTCCTGCCACAGTTCGGCCGGCTGCACGAGCGGCATCAGGAGTTCGATCGCGCCTGCCTTGTTCATCTCTTCGCGGATGATGTTCTCGACCTTGCGGATGATGCGCAGGCCGGTCGGCATGTAGGTGTAGATGCCCGAGCCGAGGCGCTTGATCATCCCGGCGCGCATCATCAACTGGTGACTGACGATTTCCGCGTCGGAAGGCGCTTCTTTAAGAGTTGAAATAAAAAATCGTGAGGCGCGCATATCCGTGAATTCTTTTTAAAAAGAGAGGGTTATAATCGACCTAATTTTAAAGGATTAGCTGGCTGATGCGTCCAATCTTTCTACAAAAGGGTCCGGAACAAGCAGAACCTGTCCCATCGGCTATCCGCCGGAGGGGTGGGCGAACAAGGCACTGTGGATAAAAATATAAGGATCGTACGGCCGGCAGAAAGTTTCGAGGTGCACTTATGCTCGATCGTGAAGGGTTCCGCCCCAACGTCGGCATCATCCTGCTGAACGCCAATAACGAGGTGTGGTGGGGCAAGCGGGTGCGCGAGCACTCGTGGCAATTTCCGCAAGGAGGTATCAAATACGGCGAGACGCCGGAGCAGGCGATGTACCGCGAACTCGAGGAAGAAATCGGTTTGCGCCAGGAGCACGTCAAGATCGTGGGCCGCACCCGCGACTGGCTGCGCTATGAAGTGCCCGACCACTTCATCAAGCGCGAGATCCGCGGGCACTACCGTGGCCAGAAGCAGATCTGGTTCCTGCTGCGCATGATGGCGCGCGATAACGACGTCAACCTGCGCCTGACCGACCATCCCGAGTTCGACGCCTGGCGCTGGCACGACTACTGGGTGCCGCTGGACGTGGTCATCGAGTTCAAGCGCGATGTCTACCAGCGCGCGCTGCAGGAGTTGTCGCGCTTTATCACCTGGCCGTCCAAGGGCCAGCATGGCGAGCGTCGCCACAGCGCGCGCTACCTGCGCCAGCCGCACGGGCGCGCCCAGGGCGGCGGCAAGGGCCAGCAGGTCCTCGCGGCCAATGCGCCAACGCCTGTCGCCACGGCCAAGCCGGCGGCGCCGGATTCGCTGGCGCTGGTGGTGCCGGACGAGTAAGCCGAAGCGGCATGGGGAGCGGCGCTCCCCATGCCGTTCTTCCGCCGCGTTCGCGGCGGGCGCCCTGTCTCATCCCTTCGCATTGACCGGAGCAGGCATCGGCAAGAAGCGCTAGAATGCCGGCTTCCTGCCTTTTTCCAGCTCCCCGACACATGTTTACTCCGTCCTCGCACGACGTGCGCCGCTTTTTCTGCGAAGCCCTGCGCAAGCAGCGCAACGGCGAGATCCTGAGCCCGATGGACGCCATCGCGGCCGACTGGATCGTCCAGCATCCCGAATACCATGCCGAACTCGACGACGTCGAAGCGGCGATCGCCCGCGACTACTCGGTCGAAGGCGGCAAGCCGAATCCCTTCCTGCACCTGTCGATGCACCTGTCGATCGCCGAGCAGGTCTCGATCGACCAGCCGCGCGGCATCAAGGCGGCGCACGACCTGCTGGTGAACCGCATCGGCGAGCACGAGGCGCATCACGAAATCATGGAATGCCTGGGCGAGATGATCTGGACCTCGCAACGCAATGGCATGCCGCCCGACACCGAGGCCTACATCGAGTGCGTACGCCAGCGCGCCACGCGCTGAGGAACCCGGCAATATGATTCAACAATGCGGCACATGCCGCATTTTTTGTATCATGTTCCAAATCGCAACAGTTCAGCGTCAGCATGCGGGGTTTATGCATACAGGATTGCCGGAAATATAAGTCCCCTCCTAGTATGTACGCATGAAAACCTTCCTCCGCCTGCTGAGCGCGGCCTGCGCCCTCCTCCCCCTTGCCCATGCCGCCGCGCAGACCTGCACCTACACGCCGATCGGCAAGCTGCCGCTGCGCTATAGCGGTACGGGCCTGGAAATCACGGCCGAGGGCAGCATCAACGGCACCCCGGCCGAACTGCTGGTCGACACCGGCGCTTACGCCACCGCGCTGACGCGCACCGGCACCGAGCGGCGCGGCATCCGCCTGTACGCCACCGGCAGGCATGCCCAGGGTTTCGGCGGCAGTTCGCCGATCTATGCTTCCATCGTCAACGAATTCATCGTCGGGCCGGTCCGTGCCGGACGCAGCAACATGCCGGTGATCGGCAGCTTCGGCGACACCCCCTCCTACGATGGCATCCTGGGCGCACCCTTCCTGTTCCAGACCGATGTGGAGATTTCGCTCCCCACCAAGCAGCTGACCTTTTTCGTCCCCGAGAAATGCGGCGGCACCTGGCTCGGCTACTGGGGCAAGGACGTGCAGGCGATCCCGCTGCGGCGTCACGACGAACACCACATGAACCCGAAGTTCTTCGTCCGCATCAACGGCAAGGAGCTGGAGGCGATGATCGACACCGGCGCCTTTGCCTCCATGATCACCGCCGACGCCGCCAAGCGCGCCGGGATCGCGCTGGACGGTCCCGGCGTCACGAAGGGCTCGGACATCGGCGGCATCGGCAACTACGCGGTCCAACGCTGGCATGTGACGACCACCTTCCAGATTGGCGAGGAAACGGTCCAGAACGCCGAGATGGGCGTGGAAAACTCCGGCCTGAACATGGCCGACGTGGTGCTGGGCGCCGATTTCCTGCGCGCCCACCGCGTGCTGTTCGCGCTGAGCCAGAACAAGTTGTACTTTTCCTATGTGGGCGGCGAGCCTTTCGGCCAGCGGCGCACGCTGGAGCCGTGGGTGCTGGCCGAGGCGCAGGCCGGCAACGCCGACGCCCAGTTCACCCTGGCCCGCGCCTACCGCAGCGGCAAGCTGGTAGCCAAGGACGGCGAGCGCGCGCAGGAATGGCTGGAAAAGGCGGCCAGGGGCGGCAGTGGCCATGCCAACCTGTATACCGGCCACGAACTGCTGGCGCAGCGCGACTATGCCGCCGCCGCCACCCGCCTGCGCAGCGCGCTCGACAAGCTGCCGGCCGAACGCCACGGCGCCCTGTGGCTCTACCTCGCGCGCGTACGCGCCGGCCAGCCCGAGCTGGCGAAATCGGAACTGGCCACGATCTTCGCGCGCACCGCGAGCGACGAATGGCCGAAACCGATCGGCGAGTTCTACCTCGGCACCCTGTCGGCCGACAAGCTGCTGGCACAAGCCGGCGACGCGCGCAGCAAGGGCCAGGAGCGCCGCTGCGAAGCGCTGGCGGCGATGGGCGACTGGTACCGAGCGCATGCCCAGGCCGAGCAGGAGAAGGCCATCGACGCCCGGATCGCGGCCAGCTGCACCACCCCCGAGCTGACCTACGCCAAACTGGGCGGCTGATCAGCGCGCGCCGGCCGCCAGCCGCGCGCGCTCGACCTGCCGGCCGCCCACCCACAGCGTGACGATGCTGTCCCAGGCCTGCACGCTCGCCAGCGGCGAATCGCGCAGCAGCAGCAGGTTGGCGTCCTTGCCCGGCTCGATGCTGCCAAGCCGGTCGAGCAGGCCGAAGGCGCGCGCATTGCCGATGGTCGCGGCCCGCAGCACCTGGGCCGGGCTCATGCCGGCATCGGCCAGGTGCTGCATCTCCAGGAAGCCGTTCAGGCCCGGCAGGTTGCCGTAGGTCGGCGAGGACGGCGTATCGGTGGCGAACAGGAGGTTGGCGTCGCGCGCGGCCAGGTAAGCGATCACCTGGCGCAGGCGGCGCAGCGGCGCCTGGCCCGCCTCCAGCATCTCCTCATGGCTGTGCCCTTCCGCCAGCTCTTCGCCGAACCATTGGCCTCCCGGGGTGGCATACCAGTCGGCCAGCGCCTTCGGCACCACCTTGCGCACGCCCGGATGGCGCAGGTAGCCGCGGTCGAAATAGGCGTCCAGGCCCACCAGCACGCGCATGGTCGGCTGGTAGCCGATACCGGCGGCGACGATCCGGTCGAGCAGCGCGCGAATCTCGTCCGGCAGCTCCTTGCTGCCGTTCAGGCTACCCCAGTGCCACATGCCGTGTGCCAGCACGTCGGCCCCGTTCTCCACC
The DNA here is from genome assembly GCF_046293535.1 of Massilia sp. NCBI lineage: Bacteria > Pseudomonadati > Pseudomonadota > Betaproteobacteria > Burkholderiales > Oxalobacteraceae > Massilia > Massilia sp. The sequence goes on from NZ_JBKBOV010000003.1 coordinate 58,595, forward strand.
GCGAAGCGCTGGCCCTCGAAGGAATTGGCGTGGGTGACCAGGGCCATCCGGTTGGCGCGGGCGGCGCCGCGCACCTCGGCGAACAGGGCCGGGCTCCATACCGGCAGATTGCGCTCGCGGCCGAAGCCGCGCTCGAAATGGGTCTTCACGCACACCCCGCCCGCCGCCTTCGCCCGTGCCACGCCGGCCTGCGGCGTGTGTTCCTCCGGACGGTAGCCGGGCGGCACGCTGGTGGGCCGGGCCGGATCGTAGACCGAGTTCGGGAAGGCCGCGAAGCGCTTGGCTTCGGGGAGGAAGGACATCGGGTAGCCGTTCGCCATCGGCAGCGGCGGGCCGCAATGGACCACCTCGGGATGCAGCGGCGCGGCGCGGAAGCGTTCGATCACCCCCATGTCGGCCACGGCCAGGTCGACCACGGTGGTGTAACCGTAGTAGAGGAAGGAACGGGGCAGCTGCCGCTGGTAGGCCTCGGTTAGCGCGCGCTCCTCCTGCGCCTGCTCCAGGCTCATCCCCGGCACCGCATGCAGATGCACGTGCGAATCGATCAGGCCGGGCGTCAGGTAGCCGCCCTTGCCGTCGACGCGCCGGGCCCCGGCCGGCATGCGCGCGCCGGGGCCGCGGTGGACGGCGGCGATGCGGCCGTTTTCCACCAGCACGCTGCCGGCTTCGATGCGCTCGAGCCGCTCGGGCGAGACCAGTTTGACGTTGGTGATCCAGATCGCCTCGGCCGCGGCGGTGGGAACGAGGGCCAGGGCCAGCAGCCCGGCGAGCAATGCCTTGAACTTCATGCGTGAACTCCAGTGAACGCGTTGAAACGAGCCTGGAGTGTGGTTTGACACAGGGGTTCGGGCGTCCCGGATCATGATCCGGGACCTGTTTACACGCTCGGAAGCGCCCCTTCCCGGCGCCGGAACTCGCCCGGCGTCATCCCCGTATGCGCCTTGAATACCCGGTTCAGCGCGCTCTTGCTGTTGAAGCCCGACGCCAGGGCCAGGTCGAGGATGGTGGAGTCCGACCTGCCCGGGTCGTGCAGCGCCTCCTTGAGCGCCTCGACCCGGTGGCGGTTCAGGTAATCCTGGAAGTTGGCGCCGCAGGCGCCGTTGATCAGCTGCGACAGCTCGTGCGGCGTCAGCGCCAGCCGCCCGGCCAGCGCTTCCAGTTTCAGTTCGCCGTCGCGCCAGGGCTGCTCGTCTCTCATGCAGGCTTCCAGCCGCGCCAGGAAGGCGCCGCGGTCGGCGTCGGCCAGGGCGCGCTCGCCGTAGCGCGGCCTGGGCGGCGCTGCCGGTTCGGCCGGGGGCAGGCGGTAGCCGAGCGGCTGGCGGATCGCCAGGTAGCCGGTCGCGTACAGGAAATACAGCAGCACCAGCGCGCCGGCCACGTCCGCGGACAGGGGCAGCGCGACGGGCGCGAACTCGAGGGCGAGCGCCAGCATGCTGAGCACGCCGCCGAACAGCCAGATCGCCAGCAGGCGGCGCAGGCCGGCCGCCAGCGGATGGGCCGCGGCACGGCCGACCAGCGTGTAGCAGGCGCGGACATACGTCAGGAACAGGATCAGCTTGGCCAGCGCCGCCGCCGCCACATACCAGGGCGGACCGTCCAGGCCGCGCATCCAGGCCAGCTTGGCCGCGGCCGGCTGCAGGTAGAAAGGCAGCAGCGCCAGCGTGGCCAGAATAAAGGGCAGAAAATGCAGCGCCTGGGATCGGCCCCATGGCCGGTCGTGCAGGATGCGGGAGAAGTACAGGTAGAGCAGCGGCCCGGTGGCAAAGCCCAGCGGCAGCACCGCCAGCGCACTGTGCGGCCATTCCCGGTACAGCCCGGCGAGCCCGAGCCAGGCATGGCCGACCACGAGCACGCACAGGAGCATGAGGGCGGCCAGCAGCCCGTTGGCGGCGCGCACTTCCGGCCGGCGCGCGCCCAGCAGCAGGAGCACGGCGGCCAGGAACAGGCCCTGGCCGATCGCCAGCAGGAAGAGTACGGACAGGATGGTCGTCGACATGTATGGCTACATGCTTGTCAATCCCGCCATTCTGCCCGAATCAGCCCAGCTTGTCGTCGGCGACGTGGTAGCGCGGGTCTTCCGGCAGGTTCACTTCGATCATGTCCTTCGCCTTCTCCAGCAGCTCGCGGCAGTCCGGGCTCAGGTGGCGCAGGTGCAGGCGCTTGCCGAGCAGGCGGTAGCGCTCGGCCAGGGCGTCGATGGCCTGGATCGCCGAATGGTCGGCCACGCGCGCGCGCAAGAACTCGACGACCACGTCCTGGGGATCCTCCTTCGGCGTGAACAGGGCCTGGAAGCCGCTCACCGAGGCGAAGAACAGCGTGCCTTCCAGCTCGTAGACCTTGCACCCCTGTTCGTCGATGCCGGCAGTGACGCGGATCTGCTTGGCGTGCTGCCAGGCGAACACCAGCGCCGACACGATCACGCCGGCCAGCACCGCCACCGCCAGGTCGAAGGCCAGGGTGATGCCGGCCACCAGCACGATCACCAGCGCGTCGGCGCGCGGCACCTTGCCGAACAGGCGGAAGGTGCCCCACTCGAAGGTCTTTTCGCACACGAAGAACATCACGCCGATCAATGCCGCCAGCGGGATCTGCTCGATCCAGCTTGAACCGACCAGGATGAATGCGAGCAGGCACAGCGATGCCACGATGCCCGACAGGCGCCCGATGCCGCCGCTGTTCACGTTGATCATGCTCTGGCCGATCAGGGCGCAGCCGCCCATGCCCCCGAAGAAGCCGGTGACGACGTTGGATGCGCCCAGCGCCAGGCATTCGCGGTTCGGCTGGCCGCGGGTGTCGGTGATCTCGTCGATCAGGGTCAGCGTGAGCAGCGACTCGATCAGGCCGACGCCGGCCAGCACCAGCGCATACGGGAAGACGATGCGCAGGGTCTCCAGGTTCCACGGCACCTCCGGGACCGCGAAGCTGGGCAGGCCGCCGGCGATCGAGCCGAGGTCGCCCACGGTCTTGGTGTCGATGCCCAGCAGCGCGCAGCCTGCGCTGGCCGCCAGGATGCCGACCAGGGTGCTCGGCACCGCCTTGGTGAAGCGCGGCGTGAGGTAGATCACCGCCAGGGTGGCGGCGACGATCGCCAGCATGGTGGCCAGCTCAAGGCCGCCCATCCATTGCATGCCGCCGTCCGGGCCCGGCGTCTTGAAGTGGCCGAATTGGGCCACGAAGATCACCAGTGCCAGGCCGTTGACGAAGCCGAGCATGACCGGGTGCGGCACCATGCGGATGAACTTGCCCAGGCGCGCGGCCGCGAACAGCAGTTGCAGCACGCCCATCAGCACCACGGCCGCGAACAGGTATTGCGCCCCGTGCTGCACCACCAGCGCCACCATCACCACCGCCAGCGATCCGGCCGCGGCCGAGATCATGCCGGGGCGGCCGCCGAAGCTGGAGGTGATGAAGCAGACCAGCACCGCCGCGTACAGGCCGGTGAGCGGCGAGACCTGGGCCACCAGGGCAAAAGCGATGGCCTCGGGGACGAGGGCGAGGGCGACGGTCAGGCCGCTGAGCAGGTTGGATTTGAGGTGGGTGGGGGAGAGAGACGGCATTGGTTTGGTAAGAACTGGCAAGGTAAGCAGGTGGCATGCGTGCAAAAATTGGGTTCCGGCCTTCGCCGGAACGACGGTTTACCGCTAGTTGCCAGCTCATGCACGTCGTCCCGGCGCAGGCCGGGACCCAAGTTTCCCCGCACAGCCACTTCGCGTCCTTGCACCGCCAGCCACAGCACACCCAAAAACAAAATCCCCCGCCGGCTGCCCGGTCGGGGGGATCGACAGTTTACCAGCTCGGGGCTGGAACCGCTGGAATACCGCTGGAATACCCTTACTTGCTGACCACGAGCTGCGAGGGCAGGCTGGCCAGGTAGGCGCCGATGTCGGCCATGTCCTTGTTCGACAGCGGCTGCACCTGCCCTGCCATGATCGGATTGATGCGGCCGTTCGAGCCGGCGCCGCGCTTGTAGGCGCGCAGGGAGTGCGCCAGGTAGTCGGCGTGCTGGCCGGCCAGCTTCGGATAGCTCGGGTCGATCGGCTTGTTGTAGTCGGCGCCATGGCAGGAGGCGCAGTTGTACTTCTTGACGAGCGCCTCGCCTTTCGCGACGTCGGCAGCGGCGGCGCTGCCCATGCAGAATGCGCCGGCAAGCAGCGCGGAGAACAGTTTTTTCATTGGCTGGTCCTTAGCGTTTGGCGGTGGCGGGAGTCTGCTGCGCGTAGTAGGCGGCGACGTCGGCGATGTCCTGGTCGCTCAGCGAGGCGGCGATGCCCATCATCGACGGGTTCTTGCGCTCGCCCTTGCGGTAGGCCTTGAGGGCGCTTTCGATGTACTTGGCCGACTGGCCGCCGATCATGGGAACGCGGTAGACCTCGGGGAAGCCCGATTTGTAGCCCGGGATGCCGTGGCAGCCGATGCACATTTCGATCTTGGCCGGTGCTGCTTTCGGATTGCCGACAACTTCCGCCGCGGCTGCGGTACCAGCAAACGCTGCCAATACCAGTAGTGCTAAAGATTTTTTCATGGGTGTGGCTCGTTAGTTGTAATTCGAATACCGCAAACGCACAAAAAGTTAGCAAATGGACTACCAACCTGTCGATTCTATCTGAAGAGTTGTCACCAGTCTACAAACGCGCGCGGCCCTGTCCGCACCCGGGTTCTAGCATATACTCGCCTTCATTTCACTCCATTCCGACAACGCCCATGCACGCTTCTCCACGCTTCGAAGGCAGCGACAACTACGTCGCCACCGCCGACCTGAAACTGGCCGTCAACGCCGCGCTCACGCTCGGTCGTCCGCTCCTGATCAAGGGCGAGCCGGGCACGGGCAAGACCATGCTGGCCGAAGAGGTGGCGGCAAGCCTCGGCATGCCGCTGCTGCAGTGGCACGTGAAGTCGACCACCAAGGCCCAGCAGGGCCTGTACGAGTACGACGCCGTGTCGCGCCTGCGCGACTCGCAGCTGGGCGACGAGCGCGTGCGCGACATCCACAACTACATCGTCAAGGGCGTGCTGTGGCAAGCCTTCACGGCCCCGGAACCGGTGGTCCTGCTGATCGACGAGATCGACAAGGCCGACATCGAGTTCCCGAACGACCTGCTGCGCGAACTGGACCGCATGGAGTTCTACGTCTACGAGACGCGCGAGATGGTGGTGGCCAAGCACCGCCCGCTGGTGATCATCACCTCGAACAACGAGAAGGAACTGCCGGACGCTTTCCTGCGCCGCTGCTTCTTCCACTACATCAAATTCCCGGACCGGGACACCATGGCCGACATCGTCAAGGTGCACTTCCCGACCCTGAAGCAGGACCTCCTGGCCGCCGCCCTGCAGAGCTTCTACGAGCTGCGCGAGGTCGCCGGCATCAAGAAGAAGCCCTCGACCTCGGAATTCCTCGACTGGTTGAAACTCCTGCTGGCCGAGGACATCCCGGCCGAAGCCCTGCGCAGCCAGGATAGCAAGGCGATCGTGCCGCCGCTGCACGGGGCCCTGCTGAAAAACGAACAGGACGTGCACCTGTTCGAGCGCCTGGTCACCATGTCGAGGATGAACCGATGATCAAGGTGCTGCCTGCCACGCTCGAGTTCAATGGCCTGCGCCTGGAACCGCTCGCGCCGCACCACGAGGACGGCCTGCGCGCCGCCGCCAGCGATGGCGAGTTGTGGAAGCTGCGCGTGACCAGCGTGCCGGAGCCGCACAACGCGGCGCAGTACATCGGCGCCGCGCTCGACACGCGCGACCGCCTCGCCTTCGCCGTGCTCGACGCGCGCAGCGGCACCGTGCTGGGCACGACCAGCTTCCACGACGTCCTTCCCCAGGTCGGCCGCGTCGAGATCGGCTACACCTGGTACGCCAGGCGCGTCCAGCGCACCCACGTGAACACCAGCTGCAAGCTGCTCCTGCTGTCGCATGCCTTCGATACCCTCGGCTGCGGGGTGGTCGGGCTGCGCACCGACTGCGAAAACGTCGCCTCGCAGGCCGCCATCGAAGGCCTGGGCGCGAAGAAGGATGGCGTCATCCGCCACCACGCCCTGCGCCGCGACGGCACCGTGCGCGACACGGTCATGTACAGCATCCTGCGCGCCGAGTGGCCCGGGATCAAGCGCGCCCTGCACGCGCGGCTGGAGCGGCACGCCAAGGTTTGACACCATGCTGATCGACTTCTTCTACACCCTGCGTGACGCCAAGGTCCCGGTCACGATCAAGGAATTCCTGACCCTGCTGGAAGCCCTGCAGCAGGGCGTGACCGCGCCTTCGCTCGACGAGTTCTATTACCTGGCGCGCCTGACGCTGGTGAAGGACGAAGCCCACTTCGACAAATTCGACCGCGCCTTCGGCGCCTACTTCAAGGGCGTCGACGCGGTGTTCGACGAGAAGGCCGACATTCCCCTCGACTGGCTGCTCAAGCGCTTCGAGCGCGAGCTCACGCCCGAACAAAAGACGGCGCTGGAAAAGCTCGGCTACGACAAGCTGCAGCAGCGCCTGCAGGAACTGCTGAAGGAACAGAAAGGGCGCCACGAAGGCGGCAACAAGTGGATCGGCACCGGCGGCACCTCGCCTTTCGGCAACGGCGGCACCAACCCGGAAGGCATCCGCATCGGCGGCCAAAGCCGCAACCGCACGGCCGTCAAGGTGTGGGAGCAGCGCAGCTACCGCGACTACGACGACGAGCGCGAACTGGGCACCCGCAACATCAAGGTGGCGCTGCGCCGCCTGCGCCGCTTCGCCCGCCTAGGTGCGGCCGAGGAACTGGCGCTGGACGACACCATCCGCGCCACCGCCAGCAACGCGGGCTACCTCGACATCCGCATGCAACCGGAGCGCAAGAACCGCATCAAGGTGGTGATGCTGCTGGACGTCGGCGGCTCGATGGACGACCACATCGAACGCGTGGAAGAACTGTTCTCGGCGGCCAAGAGCGAATTCAAGAACATGGAGTTCTACTACTTCCACAACTGCGTCTACGACTACCTGTGGAAGAACAACCGGCGCCGCCACAGCGAGCGCTTCCCGACCTGGGACGTGCTGCGCACCTACCCCAACGACACCCGCGTGATCTTCGTGGGCGACGCCACCATGAGCCCCTACGAGGTGCTGGCGCCGGGCGGCTCGGTCGAGTACAACAACGAGGAAGCCGGCGCGGCCTGGCTGGCGCGCTTCACGGGCGCCTTCCCCAAGTTCGCCTGGCTCAATCCCGAGCCGGAACACCTGTGGGAATACCGGCAATCGATCGCCGTCATCCGGCAGATCATGAATAATCGGATGTTCCCGATCACCCTCGAGGGGCTGGAGCGGGCCATGCGGCTGCTCAGCAAGTAGGACCTTTCGCACATCAATCGTGCGCGTGAAAGCCTCTTGTAGAATTGTCAACACCGTAGGGTGGACGGCTTCGCCGTCCACCCTACGAATTCGATCATCCTTTCGAGTGGGAGAACCGATGCCCGACCTGCTGCCCATCCTGACCAGCCTTGCGTGGCCGATCGCGCTCGCCATCGCCTGGCTGGCCGGCGAATTCGGCCAGCGCTTCACGGGACTGCCCCGCATCAGCTTCTATGGCCTGGTCGGCTTCGCGCTGGGCAGCACCCAGATCGGCGTGCTGCCCGCGCCCGACGCCGGCCCGGTGGCGCTGCTGGCCGACATCGCCTTCGGCCTGATCCTGTTCGAACTGGGCTACCGCATCAACCTGCGCTGGCTGCGCCACAATCCCTGGATCGGCGTGGCCGGGCTGGCCGAGAGCCTGCTGACCTTCGTGCTGGTCTACCTGGTCGCGCTGGCCTTCGGCAGTTCGCAACTGGTGGCCCTCATGATGGCCGCGCTGTCGATGGGCACCTCGCCCGCCACCATCGTCCGCGTCATCAACGAATACCGCAGCTCGGGCCAGGTCACCGAGCGCGTGCTGCACCTGACGGCGCTGAACTGCGTGCTGGCGGTGTTCGCCTTCAACGCGATCATCGGCTTCTGGATCTTCCACACCTTCGACGCGGTGGGCGAAGCCCTGTGGCAGAGCCTGGTCACGCTGGCCGGGTCGGCCCTGGTCGGCGCGCTGTTCGGGATCGCCGTCCCCGCCCTGCTGCGCGCCATCCGCAACCCGCGCCACGATGCCACCGCGGCCTTCGCGCTCGCCATCGTGCTGCTGGTGGCGATCTGCGACGCCGGCTCGCTCTCGCCCTACATCGCCGCCCTGGCGTTCGGCCTGACGGCGCGCCATCGCCGTATCGCCTTCAGCCAGGCGCAGCGCAACTTCGGGCCGCTGGGCGAAGTGCTGACCGTGCTGCTGTTCCTCTACGCCGCCTCCACCCTCGACTGGCGCCAGGTCGCTACCGGCGCCACGCTGGCGGTGATCGTGGTGCTGGTGCGCCAGGTGGCCAAGACCGTCGGGGTGACCGCCTTTGCCCGCCTGTCCGGCGTATCGTGGCGCAAGGGCGCCCTCACCAGCCTGGGGCTGGCGCCCTTGTCGGTGTTCGTGATCCTGCTGATCGAACATGCGCGCCATGCGGGCGTGCACGTCGTCGAGGAACTGCGCGCGATGGCCGCGGTGACGATGCTGCTCGAAGTGTTCGGTCCCGTCATCATCCAGCGCGCCCTGGTGTGGGCACGCGAAGCCCCGGAGCGTCCCGATGCCGCTTGAAGCCTTCACCTCCTCGCAGCCGCTCACCTTCGGCGTCGAACTCGAACTGCAGTTGGTCAGCCTGTCGGATTTCAATTTAACCGCGGCCGCCCCCGACCTGCTGCACCTCCTGAAGCGCAAGCCCTTCCCGGGCAACGTGACGCCCGAGATCACCGAGAGCATGATCGAGATTAACTCGAGCGTGCACGCGTCCTACGAGCCGCTGCTGGCCGAGCTGCGCGCCATCCGCGACACCCTGGTGGCGGCCGGCGACATGCTCAACATCGGCATCGCGGGCGGCGGCACCCACCCCTTCCAGCACTGGTCGGAACAGAAGATCTCGAGCAAGCCGCGCTACGAATACCTGTCGCAGCTGTACGGCTACCTGGCCAAGCAGTTCACCGTCTTTGGCCAGCACGTGCACATCGGCTGCGCCAACGGCGACGATGCCCTGTACCTGCTGCACGCGCTGAACCGGTACCTGCCGCACTTCATCGCCTTGTCGAGCTCCTCGCCCTTCGTGCAGGGCGTCGATTCCGGCTTCGATTCGGCGCGCCTGAATTCCGTGTTCGCCTTCCCGATGAGCGGGCGCGCGCCTTTCGTCCTGAGCTGGCAGGAGTTCACCGACGTGTACTTCGCCAAGATGGAGCGCACCAACATCATCAAGAGCATGAAGGATTTTTATTGGGACCTGCGGCCCAAGCCCGAATACGGCACCATCGAGCTGCGCGTGTGCGACACGCCGCTCACGGTGGAGCGCGCGGCGGCGCTGGCGGCCTACCTGCAGGCCCTGTGCCGCCACCTGCTCCAGCGCGTCGACGCGCCGCCGGTCGAAGACGACTACCTGGTCTACAACTACAACCGCTTCCAGGCCTGCCGCTTCGGACTGGAAGGCGCGATCACGCATCCGAAGACCTATGCCAACGTGCCGATGCGCGAGGACATCCTGGCCACCCTCGACAGAATGATGCCGCATGCCGAGGCGCTGGGCAGCGTGGAGGCGCTGCAGCATCTGGCCGAGGCGGCGCGCGAAGGCAGCGACGCGGCCCAGCTGCGACGCGTGTACGAGCGCGAAGGCAGCGTGGAAGGCATGGTGAACGGGGCGATCCAGCGCTTCAGGGGCGAGCGGCGGATGCGCTGGCGGCGGGGATGATGGCCCGCGGCTGCCGATCCGTCGCTCCCGCGAAGGCGGGAGCCCAATTCGGCGAGTGTCGCGCTATCTCGACCATACACGGCAACTTGAAGACCGTCGCACCGGCGAAGGCCGGTGCCCAAGTTCTACGTAGATGGCTAGTCGAAGAAATTGGATACCGGCCTTCGCCGGAAGTCATGGGCGCCAGTGGCGCGCATGACGTGCTTCCGCCAACAATAACAGTAGCTATGTGGTGGATTAACGCAAAAAGACCTCACTGCGCCGCTACCGCCTTCCCACCCCGGCTCCCCTTCATGAACCTGGCCAGCAGCGGCTGCTTCACCGGCCGCGGCAACTGCGCGTCCACCAGCCCGGCCCAGCGCTCGGCCAGCTGTTCGCAGGTGGCGCGCAGCACCGGATCGGCGTCCGGCAGCCGCGCCAGCGCGCACAGGTGGCGCTCGATCACAGAGGCCAGCTTCACGCATGGCTGCTCGCCGTCGCCGCGCGCGGTGTAGTGCGACATCAGGTGCAGCAGCGATGCCACCAGCAGCACGTCCTGGCTGCGTGCCGGGTCTGCGACAGGAATACTCATGCACACCTCCCAAGAAACAATAATGAATGAGAATGATTCTCATTCATTATTGTCCAGCCGGGAGTGGAAAGCAAGCCTTGATTACAGCCGGGTCTCGCGCGCCGCCCGCAGGAATTCGTCGAGCACCGGTGTGCAGTCGAGCAGCTCGACCCCGCCGGCGCGGTGGAATTCCGGGTGCCATTGCAGTCCCATGACGAAGTCGGCGCGCTCGTAGCGGATCGCCTCGACGATGCCGTCCGGTTCGGAATAGGCCTCGACGCGAATGTCGCGCCCCAGTTCCTTGACCGCCTGGTGGTGGATCGAATTGACGATCGGGCGCTCGACGCCCTGGAACATCTTGCCGAGCGAGGAGCCGGGCGGGAAGCGGATCGCATGGCGATGCGCGTCGTAGATGTCCTGCACGTGGGCCAGCGCTTCGGGCACGTTGGTGAGCACGTCCTGGTAGAGCGTTCCGCCGAAGGCGACGTTGATCAGCTGGCAGCCGCGGCATACGCCCAGCACGGGCTTGCCGGCGTCGACGAATTCGTGCAGGAGCTCGAGCTCGTAGACGTCGCGGGCGCGGTCGCCGCCCCATTCGGGACGGGTCGGCACCTCGGAATAGGTCTGTGGCGCCACGTCCGCCCCGCCCTGCAGCACCAGCCCGTCGAGGTGGCGCGCATAGTGGCGCAAGGTGATGTTGCTGGGGTGGAGCAGGCCGTTGGTGTTCACGGTGGGGATCATGACCACCAGCACGTCGCGCGACATCACCCACTGGGCGATCGACTCTTCGAGGTATTGCAGGTTCTTGCTGAGCAGGCCGCGGGCGCCCGGTTCCGGATGGAAGATGCGCGCCGACACCCCGATGTGCAGGGTGCGATTCATGAAATCGCGGCTGAAGCGTTCACGGAAAGTGCGCCAGCGCGAGCTGATCACGCGCCCGGCCAGGGCGAGGGGCGTGTCGCCGTCGCGCTGGTACTTGGCATGCCCGCGCATGGTCTGTCCCTGGGTCGCGCGCCGGTCCGGCACCCGCACCGGGGCTTCGGGACGTTTCTCGATCGGGGGGCCGGGTACTTCCGGAGGTGGTGTGGGTTCGTCTTGCGCCATGACTACCAATATAGCCGCGTCACGCACGCGCACGATTTGAAGTTGTTACAAAAAATTCATCGCGCCCTGGAATGGTGTTGCAAAAGCGGCAGCTTGCAGGATTTCCCGTTTCGGTTGATACTGTATGCAATTACAGTAGTTTTTATCAAGGTTTGGTCAGCGGCAGTGCCAGCAGCTTCTGGAAGGTGGCCAGCAGGTGGCGGTCGGCGACCGGCTTGTCGAGCAGTCCCCGCACGCCGGCATCGCGGGCGCGCAGGCTGTCGTACTTGAACGATTGCCCGACAAGAAACAGCACGGCGGTACGCCCCGCCCCTTCCTGGGACTTGATGGCACTGCTCAGGCTGTACGGTTCGATGCCCGGTGCACAGGTATTGATCATGACGAGCGATACCGGCGTCTCGTCGCACAGGCGTACGGCGGCGCGGCTGCTGTCGGTCCATTCGACCGGCCGGGCGGTGCTGGCAGGAGCAAGGCTGTCCGTGGCGGCAGGATTGCCGGGCGCCGTGCTCGACGGACTGGCCAGCATCTTGGCCATGGTGTTGGCGTAGGTGTTGGCTACGACGCGTGCCACGTGGTCGCGGAAGGCGCCGCCCTTGTCGATGATGAGTACGGCGCCGTCGGGCGGTCCCTGGCGCAGGCGGGCGTAGTAGTCCGGCGTCTCGGTATCCGGCGCCAGTCGCGGCCTTCGGCGCCGCTCGGGCAGGCAGGGTTGGCCGCGCGCGGCCAGGGCGGCCAGCGCCTGCACGCGGGTATCGAGCAGTTCGGCCAGCGCTTCGTACAGGCTGGCAGGGGCGACGGGACGCGCCAGGGTACGCCGGCCGGTCTCGCCATGGGCGCCGTCGCCGCCGATCACCAGGATGGGCTGCAGCGCGCCGGGCGGCAGGCAGGCCAGGCGCGCCAGGGCGGCGGGGTTGGCGCCATCGGCGATGTACAGGTCGGGTTCTTGCAAACTGTCGTCGTGCAGGCAAAAATACGACGGCCCCGGCAGCGGGGCTTGCGCCAGCAGGCTCTCGATCTGGGCGCATTCAGGGGGCGCGAAACCGACCAGGCGGACGGTAAATGGATATCTGGTTGCGGGCATCGCTTTTCCAGCCTTTCCAGTGGCACTTCCGGGTCACATCATCTTAATCTAGCACAATGGTGCAGACTAACAAGCACGTTTGGGATCTCGAAAAGGCCCAACTTTCCACGTGACAAGAGATAGAATGCGCAAGCATTGAACACCACACATATCAGCATGGCTTCCAAGAAACCCGCAACTGACTACAGCGAATCATCCATCCGCGTCCTCAAAGGACTCGAGCCCGTGAAACAACGTCCGGGCATGTACACCCGGACCGAAAACCCGCTGCACATCATCCAGGAAGTGATCGACAACGCCTCCGACGAAGCGCTGGGCGGGCACTGCAAGAACATCGCCGTCACGCTGAATACGGACGGCTCGGTCACGGTCGAAGACGACGGCCGCGGCATCCCGGTTGGACTGCATCCGGAAGAAAACGTGCCGACCGTCGAGATCGTCTTCACCCGCCTGCACGCGGGCGGCAAGTTCGACAAGGGCTCGGGCGGCGCCTATGCCTTCTCGGGCGGCCTGCACGGCGTCGGCGTATCGGTCACCAATGCGCTGTCGACGCGCCTGGAAATCACCGTCTGGCGCAAGGACGAGAACGGCAACGGCGTGCACGACATCGCCTTCGAGAACGGCGACCTGGTCGAGCCCCTGAGCTCGCGCCCGGCGGAGCGTGGCGGCAAGAAGAACGGCACCCGCGTCACCGCCCGCCCCGACCCGAAGTATTTCGATTCGCCGAACATTCCCCTTAGCGACATGCAGCGCCTGCTGCGCTCGAAGGCCGTGCTGCTGCCGGGCGTGACCGTCACGCTCACCAACGCCAAGACCGGCGATGTCCAGACCTGGCGCTACGACGAGGGCCTGCGCGGCTACCTGACCGAGGCGCTGGCGCAAAGCTCGAACGGCCAGACCCTGATCCCGCTGTTCGAGGGCGCGCAGTACGCGGCCGCGGGCGACGAAGGCTTCGCGGAGGGCGAAGGCGCGGCCTGGGTGGTGGCCTGGACCGAGGAAGGCAGCGTGGTGCGCGAGTCCTACGTCAACCTGATCCCGACCGTCAGCGGCGGCACCCATGAATCCGGCCTGCGCGACGGCCTGTTCGGCGCCGTCAAGGGCTTCGTCGAGATGCACTCGCTGCTCCCGAAAGGCGTCAAGCTGCTGCCGGAAGACGTGTTCGCGCGCGTCTCCTTCGTGTTGTCCGCCAAGGTGCTGGACCCGCAGTTCCAGGGCCAGACCAAGGAGCGCCTGAATTCGCGCGACGCCGTCAAGCTGGTCTCCACCTTCACCAAGCCGCCGCTCGAACTGTGGCTGAACCAGCACGTCGAATACGGCAAGAAGCTGGCCGAACTCGTCATCAAGCAGGCCCAATCGCGCCTGCGCTCGCTGCAGAAGGTCGAGAAGAAGAAGTCCTCGGGCGTGGCGGTGTTGCCGGGCAAGCTGACCGATTGCGAATCGACCGACATCACACGCAACGAGCTGTTCCTGGTCGAGGGCGACTCGGCCGGCGGCTCGGCCAAGATGGGTCGCGACAAGGAATTCCAGGCCATCCTGCCGCTGCGCGGCAAGGTGCTGAACTCCTGGGAGACCGAGCGCGACCGCCTGTTCGCGAACAACGAGATCCACGACATCGCGGTGGCGATCGGCGTCGATCCGCACGGCGTCGACGACAACCCGGACCTGACCGGCCTGCGCTACGGGAAGATCTGCATCCTGTCCGATGCGGACGTGGACGGCTCGCACATCCAGGTGCTGCTGCTGACCCTCTTCTTCAAGCACTTCCCCGCCCTGTTCAGGAATGGCCACATCTGCGTGGCGCGTCCTCCCTTGTATCGCGTCGACGTGCCGGCGCGCGGCAAGAAGCCGCTGCAGAAGCTGTATGCGCTCGACGACGGCGAACTGCTGGCGATCGAGGACAAGCTGAAAAAAGAAGGCCTGAAGGAAGGCGTGTGGAGCATCTCGCGCTTCAAGGGCCTGGGCGAGATGAACGCGGAACAGCTGTGGGAAACCACCATGAACCCGGACACCCGCCGCCTGCTGCCGGTGGCCTTCGGCCAGTACAGCCTGCCCGAATCGGCATCGCGCTTCAACATGCTGATGGGGAAAGGCGAAGCCGCCGCCCGCCGGGCGTGGCTGGAGGAACACGGGAACGAAACGGAAGCGGATATCTAAGCGAGATACGTGAGCAGTCTGCACGCAAACTTGGGTTCCGGCCTGCGCCGGAACGACGGTGTTAGAGCCGCTGGCCTGAAGACCGTCGCCCCGGCGCGGGCCGGGGCCCAAGTTTCTCCGAACAGCCACCTGCCCCGCCAGGAAACGAACAAACAATCATGACGCAAGCAAGCCTCTTCGAACAACAAAACGCGCCTTCGGACGACTCCGAAACGCTCACCCTTTCCACCTTCGCCGAGCGCGCCTACCTCGACTACGCCGTCTCGGTGGTCAAGGGCCGCGCCCTGCCGGACGTCTCGGACGGCCAGAAGCCGGTCCAGCGCCGCATCCTGTTCTCGATGCACGAACTGGGCCTGGGACACAGCGCCAAGCCGCGCAAATCCGCCACCGTGGTCGGCGACGTGCTCGGTAAACTGCACCCGCACGGCGACCAATCGGTGTACGACGCGCTGGTGCGCATGGCCCAGGACTTCTCGCTGCGCTACCCGCTGATCGACGGCCAGGGCAACTTCGGCTCGCGCGACGGCGACGGCGCGGCGGCGATGCGCTACACCGAAGCGCGCCTGACGCCGGTGTCGCGCCTGCTGCTCGACGAGCTCGACATGGGCACGGTGGACTTCCAGCCGAACTACGACGGCTCCACCACCGAGCCGCGCCAGCTGCCGGCGCGCCTGCCGATGGTGCTGCTCAACGGCGCCTCCGGCATCGCGGTCGGCATGGCCACCGAGATCCCTTCGCACAACCTGCGCGAAGTCGCCTCGGCCGCGGTGGCCCTGATCCGCAACCCGAAGATCACCCACGCCGAGCTGATGACCCTGATCACCGGTCCGGACTTCCCGGGCGGCGGCCAGATCATCACCCCGGCCTCGAACATCGCCGACATGTATGCGACCGGGCGCGGCTCGATGAAGGTGCGCGCGCGCTGGAAGATCGAGGAGCTGGCGCGCGGCCAGTGGCAGGCGGTGGTCACCGAACTGCCGCCGGGCTGCTCGGCCCAGCGCGTGCTGGAAGAGATCGAAGAACTCACCAACCCGAAGATCAAGGCCGGCAAAAAGACCCTGCTGCCGGAACAGCTGGCGCTGAAGCAGACCATCCTCGGCGCGCTCGACACCGTGCGCGACGAATCGGGCCGCGAAGCAGCGGTGCGCATCGTGTTCGAGCCGAAGTCGAAGAACCAGGACCAGAACGAGTTCATGCTGATGCTGCTCGCGCATACCTCGCTCGAGACCTCCAGCCCGATGAACCTGGTGATGATCGGCGGCGACGGCCGCCCGCGCCAGAAGGGCCTGCTGGAGATCCTGCAGGAGTGGATCGACTTCCGCTTCGCTACCATCCGCCGCCGCACCGAGTTCAGGCTGAGCAAGGTCAACGACCGCATCCACATCCTGGAAGGCCGCGAGACCGTCCTGCTGAACATCGACGAAGTCATCGCCATCATCCGTAATTCGGACGAGCCGAAGGCCGCGCTGATCGAGCGCTTCCGCCTGTCGGAACGCCAGGCCGAGGACATCCTCGAGATCCGCCTGCGCCAGCTGGCGCGCCTGGAAGCGATCAAGATCCAGCAGGAGCTGGCCGAGCTGCGGGGCGAGAAAGAGAAGCTCGAGGACATCCTCGAGAATCCATCCAGCATGAAGCGCCTGATCATCCGCGAGATCGAGCAGGACGCCAAGCAGTACGGCGACGAGCGCCGCACCCTGATCGAGGAAGCCGAGCGCGCCGTGGCCGAGCAGAAGGTCATCGACGAGCCGGTGACGGTGATCGTGTCCGAGAAGGGCTGGGTGCGCGCGCGCACCGGCATCGGCCACGACCCGGCGCAGTTCACCTTCAAGGCGGGCGACTCGCTGCTCCAGGCCTTCGAGTGCCGCACGGTCGACTCCCTGATCGGCATCGGCAGCAACGGCAAGAGCTTCTCGGTGCCGGTGGCCGCGCTGCCGGGAGCGCGCGGCGACGGCGTGCCGATCACCACCCTGGTCGACCTGTCGGGCGGCGTGCGCATCCTGCACTACTTCGCGGGCAACCCGGAGACGCGCCTGCTGCTGGCTTCCTCGAACGGCTTCGGCTTCATCGCCAAGGCCGGCGACATGATCAGCCGACTGAAGGGCGGCAAGTCCTTCATCACGCTGGACGACGGCGCCGTGCCGCTGGCGCCGCGCATCGTCAGCGACAGTGCCGGCGCGATCGCCTGCCTGTCCGAGAAGGGCCGCGTGCTGGTGTTCGGCATCGACGAGATGAAGGTGCTGACCAACGGCGGCCGCGGCGTGACGCTGATGGAACTGGAGCCGAAGGAAACCCTGCTGGCGGCGCAGCCGATCAACCAGAAGGGCGTGAACGTGATCGGCACCTGGGCCGGCTCGAAACCGCGCACGGTGGAGCTGTTCGCGTCCGGCCTGGAGCCGCACTTCGGCAAGCGCGCGCGCAAGGGCAAGCCGCTGTCGGCCAAGCTCAAGGCGCAGGACCTGGCGATGCGGGCGACCGACGTTTGATCGTTCTGATCGGGTAATGAAGAACGCCGGCTTATAGCCGGCGTTTTTATTATGGTGTACGCTAACGTTCGTTATGTGCAGCGGACTTGGGTTCCGGCCTTCGCCGGAACGACGGTTTTTAAGCAACATACCAAAGAGCGTCATTCCCGCGCAGGCGGGAATCCAAGTTTGCATGAGGGCCGATAGCGCGCGCAGAAACAAAAGCGCCGGCATCAGCCGGCGCTTTTGTTGAACGGCATCGCTTAGTGCTTGGCAGCCGCCTTGTGCACGTCGGCGGTCGCTTCGACGCGCGCTTGCTCGGTCTTGGCCGCGGCGGTGGCCTTGTCGGCCGCCGCATCGACCTGGGTCTTGAGCAGCTTCTCCTCCGCCTTGATCATCTTCTTGTCGGCCTTCAGGTTGGCGTCGGCGATCTTCTCTTCGGCCTTGGCCACCGCCTTGGCACGGTCTTCCGGATCGGCCTTGGCGACCTTCTCGACGGCGTCGGCATGCGCCTTCACGGCGTCGGCATGGGCTTCGGCCCTCTTCTCGCTGACCTTGGCGACCGCCTTGTTCACTTTTTCGTCGGCCTTGGCCGCGGTCTTCACTTCCTTCGCTTCGGCCTTGACGATGTCCTTCTCGGCCTTGGCTTCGGCTTTCGCCACCGCGCTGTCGGCGGCCGGGGTGGTGGTGGTCTGGGCGTGGGCGGCGGTGGCGAACAGGCCGGCGATGAGGGTGGCGATCAGTTTGTTCATGGTGAATCCTTTCCGGTGAGTGGTCGCGCAGTGCAGCTCTTGCGCAAATAATTGTTGTGACGACGAGTCCAGAATACGGACTCCCCACTCGCCGGGTCTGTTAGCCAACCCACTTAGACATTTGACATTTTTGTAAGCAATCTTTACTGCCGGGTTGCCCCTGCATACAGGTCGATGATGTCGTTCACGCCGTCCCGGCACACCGGGCAGAAGGCCTCGCTGCGGTCGAACATCAGGCACTGCATTGTCGGCCGGTAGTAACCCGTGGCTTCGTAGTTCGCGCCCTCGAAGGCGCCGACCTCGTGGCGATGCGGCAGTGGCCGACCAGGCTTGCCTGCGAACAGCGCGTTGGTCGCCTTCAGGTCCTCCACGAACAGCGCGTTCATCTCGCTCTCCGGCCGGTTCGCCGCACGCAGCGCCGCACGCTTTTTCTGGAAGGCGCGCGACGCCTCTTCATACTCGGCCTTGGGCCAGGGTGTCGGCAGCGGGGTGCCGGCCTTCACGTGGCGCTTCCACTTGATGTTGGCCGGGTCGCGCAACGCGGTGACGTTCGGCTCCCACGGTTCCATGCGCGTGCTGGCGGCGGCGTAGGCGACCGGCGAGGTGTAGTACTCGTCGGCCAGGCCGGCGAAGTGGTGGCCGAATTCGTGCACGAACAGGTAGTTGGCCCAGCCGCTGCCGGCCGCCGCGGTGCTGAACTGGCCGAAGATGCCGCCGCCGCCATAGGTCTCGTTGTTGACCAGGATCTCGATGAACTCGTAGGGCGCATGCTGGGCGATGTCGCGCAGCGCGCGGTTGTCCAGGGTAAGCACGTAGCGCTCGCTGCCGAAGATGTCGTAGCGGGTGCCCAGGGGCGAGGCATGGTGCACCCCTTGGGACGGACGGCTGATGCCCGACTCGCTGGTGGGCACGGCCAGCGCCCACACGTTGAAATCCTTGGCGCGCTCCTTGAAGGGCGAGACCGAGAACAGGTACTGGGTCAGGCGGCGCGCATCCGCCTCGAACTTCTTCATCTCCGCGCCAGTGTAGCCGTCGCCCATGACCAGCAGGTCGACCTTGTCGGCGGACGGACCGCTCACGTGGATCGGGATCGGCTTCGCGGGTAGCTCCGGCTGCTTCTTCACGACCTCCGGCGCGTCGCTGTCCACCTCGACGCTCCAGGCCACCGAAAACTGGTTGCGCTCGTCGCGCTCGAGGATGCGCACGCGCACCGGACGGTCCGGCTTGGGAAAGCGCACCGATTCCTGGAAGCTGCGGCTGATCTTGTTGGCTTCTTCGGTCGTGCGCCACTCGCCGAAGACGGTCGAGAAGCCGCGCGAGTACAGCAGGTCGCCGGTCCTGGCGTCCACCACCTCGACCCGGTTCTGACCGCGGTTGGTCTCGTCGACGTTGCGCGCCATGTTGCCTGGCCACGGCAGCGGTTCGATGACGACGCGCTCGAGAGCGTATTGGTCGGACAAGGCATTGCCGCTGTGGGTGTAGTCGACGCGCACGGTGGCCGGCTGGGCCGCGTGGGCCGCATCGGCAAGCGTCCATAGCGCGGCAAGGAGGATGAATGCGAAACGGGTCATGGATGGTCCTCGTTGAAGGAATGTCATCCATTGTAATGCCGGCCGCCGCGTCTCCGGTATGCCAGGTAGCGGCCTCACCTGGCGGCATCGACCCGGCCGGCCTCCACCCCTGCCGCGCTCTCGGGCTGGCGGTACTGGTACAGCGGCCGCTGCACCACGATCGGCCGGATGTCGAGCCGCACGTTGTAGACCGAGTACTGCTCGGTGAACGAGGATTGGTAGCCTACGCTGTCGCCGGTGCGGGTGAGCTTGAATTCGAAACCGAGGTCGGGCTGGACGCCGTGGGGGCTGTCGAGCGAGAGGCCGATGGCGTCGAGTTGGTCGCTGTCGATCAGCTTGCCCATCAGGTCGACCACGGTGCTGTTGCCGAGAATGTCGGCCGAGAACAGCGGTTCGCGGTAATAGGGCCGGGCCGGGTCGATCCGGTTGTCCAGCTTGTCGGGTGCGGGCGTGAAGGTCTGGGTAGCCAAGTTGAAGCGGTCGCCATTGTCCAGGTAGCTCAGGCGCACGTTGCTGACGCTCAGCGGCCCTCCCTTCGGACCTTCCTGCGGCGCCGCCTTCGACAGATCGACCAGCAGCGCGCCGCGGTAGCCGAGCACCTCGACCTCGCGGCCCGGGCCCACCACCATGGCGGTGTTCTCGTCCACGCCCAGGCCCAGCTTGTAGCCCTTCTTGAGCATGGCCGGCACCATGCGCGCGAAGCGGCCGCGCACCAGGAGGTGCTGGTCGATGAAGACGTCGTCGCCGATGAAGCCGAGGCCAGGGGCGATCTCCTTGCCTTCATCGATGCCGAGCTTGAGGGTGGCGAGCACCGTCTTGGGGCGGCCGAACATGGTGCTGCTCATGATGGCGGCGCCGGCGCTCGATCCGGCGATCATGCCGCCGCGCCGGTACATGTCCCACAGGGCGTCGAGCATGCGGGTATTGCTGCCGTCCTCGCGCCGCAACGCACGCGTGATGCGGCCCTGGTCGCCGCCGGCGAAATAGGCGCCGCCGGCCGCGCGTACCGCGGCCACCAGGGCCGGATCCTCGGCGGCCGCCTGGTAGTCGATGCCGGACAGGCGCACCGCCACCGGCACGAAGAAGGCCCTGGCGCCATAGTGGTTGAAGCGGTCGACCAGGAACTTGCCGGCTTTTTCGGGGCTGGCCGAGGCCGAGGCGAACACAGCGATGCGGGCGCCCTTGCCGCCCGCCAGCTGGACCATGCGTTCCCACACGGCGGCATTGTCGGCGCGCAGTGCGCCGCCGATGATGACCAGCGAGCCCTTCGGTTGCCCGGCCTCGGCCGCTACGAGCGGCTGGCTTCCCAGCAAGGCCAGGGCAAGCAGGGCACGGACAAGTGCACGGACGACGGCGCGAAGCATTCGACTTCCTCCCGGTTCAGACTATCGTAAGCCTGATTCCAGAAGGGCGTCGCCGTGTTGAGTATGCTCAGGACAAATATATGTTCGGAAAGTAACGCTCCATGATCGTCTCGGGGCGCTGGGGCGCGGTGAAGCCGAAGCGTTCGTACAGGCTGTGCGAATCGTTCGTATGGAGCGTGAAACGGCGCAGCTTCTGCAGGCTGGGGTGGCGCAGCACCGCGCCGATCAGCTGCTTGCCGTAGCCGCGCCCGCGGTACTCGGGCACCACGAACACGTCCACCAGGTTGGCGAAGGTCGCGAAGTCGGTGATGACGCGTGCGAAAGCGATCTGGCGCCCGTCGAGATAGCCGCCGAAACACAGCGAATTCTCGATGGCGCGCTCGACCACCGGACGCCCGATGCCGACCGCCCAGGTGGATTGTTCGCTCAGGAAGCGGTAGATCATCGGGATGTCCAGCCGCGACTGGTCGGTACTGACCTGGAAGCTCGAATCGTTGGTAATCATGGAAGCAGTGAATATGGCTTAAAAACCAATTCTAGCGCCGTTCTCTCGATGCATAAGTTTCAATTGGACGGCGTTCCCCGACAATTCCCAGCTACCGCTCAGCCGTTGCGCAGGTAGCGCTCGGGCAGCTGCAGCTTGGCGTCCTCGGCCTGCCAGATCAGGCTCAGCACGTGCCAGCGCTTGCCGTCGTGGATGAGCTGGATGCTGTTGATCCCGCGCATGAAGGGCTGGGCGTCCTCCTTGGCGCGGCGCGCCTCGTAGGTGCTGAACACGTGGGCGATCTGGCCGAAGACCTCAAGGGTGCGCGCCTTTTCGGTCTCGAAGAACCCCATGCTGGCGAAGGCCTTGGTGTTGCGGGCGATGTAGTCGTCCGGAGTCATGGCGCGCAACACATGGCTGCCGTCCGGACGCGCGGCCATCGCGCCCATGCGGCCCTCGGGCGCGAACAGCGAGCGCATGCGGTCCCAGTCGCGCGGCGCGCCGGCCGGACCCGAGATCACGTCGTAGAGCGCGGCGACGATGGCGTCGATCGAGACGACGTCCGCCGCCCTCGCTGCCGGCATGGCGGCGGCAGCCGGCGCCGCCGGTGCGGCGATCGCGGTGGGCGTGGCCGGTGCGGCCTGCTGTGCCTGTGCCGCGGGTGCGGCGAATGCGAGTGCCAGGCCGAGTCGGGCCAAACGGTTCATGCATCCCCCTTGTTATTGTCATTTGATGAATAGTGAAACCATCATCATGCATTTCCGGGCGCTTGTCATCCACCCTCGGTGGGGGTGTGGCGGGCCAGTTATAATCGTGGGATACCTAACAGGGATCCCACCATGACCGATCAATTCTCCAAGAAAGCCGAAGCCTGGTCCGCGCGCTTCACCGAACCCGTTTCCGACCTCGTCAAGCGCTACACCGCCTCGGTGTTCTTCGACAAGCGCCTGGCGCCCTTCGACATCCAGGGCTCGCTCGCCCACGCCGAGATGCTGGCCGCGCAAGGCATCATCAGTGAACAGGACCGTGCGGAGATCGAGCGCGGCATGGCCCAGATCAAGGGCGAGATCGAGGCCGGCAGCTTCGAGTGGCTGCTCGACCTCGAAGACGTGCACCTGAACATCGAGAAGCGCCTGACCGAACTGGTGGGCGACGCCGGCAAGCGCCTGCATACCGGGCGCTCCCGGAACGACCAGGTGGCGACCGACATCCGCCTGTACGTGCGTGCGGCGATCGACGACATCCTCGGCCTGCTCGCCAGCCTGCGCGGCGCCCTGCTCGACCTGGCCGAACGCCATGCGGACACCATCATGCCGGGCTTCACCCACCTGCAGGTGGCCCAGCCCATCACGTTTGGACACCACATGCTGGCCTACGTCGAGATGTTCGGCCGCGACGCCGAGCGCATGCAGGACGCGCGCCGCCGCGTGAACCGCCTGCCGCTGGGCGCGGCCGCGCTGGCCGGCACCACCTTCCCGATCGACCGCCTGCGCGTGGCGAAAACCCTGGGCTTCGAAGACGTGTGCCACAACTCGCTGGACGCCGTGTCGGACCGCGACTTCGCGATCGAATTCACGGCGGCGGCCGCGCTCATCATGATGCACGTGTCGCGCTTCTCGGAAGAGCTGGTCATGTGGATGAGTCCGCGCATCGGCTTCATCGACATCGCCGACCGCTTCTGCACCGGCTCGTCGATCATGCCGCAGAAGAAGAACCCGGACGTGCCGGAACTGGCGCGCGGCAAGACCGGTCGCGTCTACGGCCACCTGAACGGCCTCCTGACCCTGATGAAAGGCCAGCCGCTGGCCTACAACAAGGACAACCAGGAAGACAAGGAGCCGCTATTCGACACCATCGACACCCTCACCGACACGCTGCGCATCTTCGCCGACATGGCGGGCGGCATCACCGTCAAGGCCGAGAACATGCGCGCCGCGGCGCTGCAGGGCTACGCCACCGCCACCGACCTGGCCGACTACCTGGTCAAGAAGGGCCTGCCCTTCCGCGACGCGCACGAAGCCGTGGCGCATGCGGTGCGCGCCTGCGACATCGCCAAGTGTGACCTGTCGGAGATGTCGCTGGAGCAGCTGCGCGAGTTCTCGCCGCTGATCGAGCAGGACGTGTTCGCGGTGCTGACGCTGGAAGGCTCGGTGGCGGCGCGTGACCACGTGGGCGGCACGGCGCCGAACCAGGTGCGGGCGGCGATCGCGCGCGTGCGCAAGCAGCTGGAAGAATGATGTTGCAGGGTGGCCGGCCATGCCGGCCGCGCGTTCAACCAGCGCGAGAACAGACGTAATATCTGCTCCCCCGGGATGTGAACGCGCGGACGGCGAAGCCGTCCACCCTACTTCCCTCGGCAATACGCTCCAGCGCCGTCCAGGCGTCAAGGCAGGCGTAGCCTTCAGGGATTTTGCGCTATGCTGGACGGTCCGATTCCACAACGAGCATGCATCCGTGAGCCCGACCAACCCTTCCGTCCTGCCTTCGCGCGAATACGCCGCCTTCCTGTTCGACATGGACGGCACCATCCTGACCTCGATCAAGTCCGCCGAGCGGGTCTGGAGCGCATGGGCGCTCCGGCATGGACTCGACCCGGTGAGCTTCGTGCCGACCGTGCACGGCAAACGCACCGAGGACACCATCCGCCACCTCGGCCTGCCCGGCGTCGATCCGGTAGCGGAGGCGCTCGGCATCGCACTGGCGGAAATCGAGGACGTGGGCGACATCGAGGAAATCGCCGGCGTGGGCCGCTTCCTGGCCAGCCTGCCGACGGAGCGCTGGGCCATCGTCACCTCGGCCTCGCGCGCACTGGCGACGGCGCGCATCGCGGCGGCCGGCCTGCCCCTGCCGCCCCTGCTGGTGTCGGCCGACGACGTCAAGCGCGGCAAGCCCCACCCCGATCCTTTCCTGCTGGGCGCGCAGAAACTGGGCGTGGCGCCGCAGGATTGCCTGGTGTTCGAGGATACGACGATCGGCCTGGCCGCCGCGGAAAGCGCGGGCATGGACAGCATTGTCGTGACCGCTACGCACACGCATCCGGTCGAGACGCGCTCGGCTCCGGTGGCGGATTACATGGACCTCGTTGCTGTGCGTACAGAAAGTGGGCTGCTGAAGGTGCGGCGCAAGATCGGCCACTGAGCTGCCGCTTGTCCTGGGGCGATCGATACCCACATTACAGGTATCACGACAACCAGTGGAGGTGCGCATGCACCGCTATCGCAACACGAGCGGCGAATCCGGCGTGGTCGCCTACGACATCGACACCGACTCGATCATCATCCAATTCACCGGCGGCGACCGCTATCTGTATACCGAGCGCAGCGCCGGGGCAGAGAACATTGCCCGGATGCAGGAACTAGCGCGCGAGGGGCGTGGGCTGTCTACTTTTGTGAGCCAGCACATCCGCAGCCGCTACGCGCGCAAACTGAACTAGGCCTCAGCCGCGCGGCGGATAGGGCGTGCCGTCCTTGTGTGAATAGGTATCGGTGGCGCCGTCATAGTGCAGGTCAATGTCGGGATAGGTCGCCGAATCGCCCGGGACACGCGAGCCGACGCACAGGAACACGCCCTGTCCCCAACTGCGGTTGACCAGGTGGTGCCCGTTCGGCTTTCCTGCCGGGAAGGCCGCGCAGTCGCCTGCGCGCATCAGGGTCTCGCCTTCGTCGGTCACCAGCACCAGTTCCCCCGACACCACCATCACGAATTCGTCCTCGTGCGAGTGCCAGTGGCGCTGCGAGGACGCCGCGCCCGGCTGCAGCTCGACAAGATTGACGCCGAACTGGGTCAGGCCGCCGGCGTCGCCGAGGGCCTGCTTGCTACGTCCGTCCACCAGCTCGGCAAAAGGCTCGGGATAGCCCGTGCCTTTCAGTACGGGAATGCTGCTCAGGTCCAGTCTCGACATGTGAAGGTCTCCATGCTTGCTTGCCGCGGCGACGGGACCATCCCGGCCGCGCTCAGCCGCGCTTTTGTACCAGCGTCAGGATATCGTAACTCGCCACGAGTTCGTCGTGTTGATTCGTCACCTGGACGTCCCAGGCCACCACGCCCTGGCCGCGCCCCTGCTCGTCGGTACGGTTGCGGTCGACCTTGCGCTTGCAGGTCAGCCTTGCGCGGATGGTGTCGCCGATCGCCACCGGCGCCACGAAGCGCAGGTTGTCCAGGCCGTAGTTGGCCAGCACCGGGCCCGGGGCCGGCGACACGAACAGGCCGGCCGCCGCCGACAGCACGAAGTAGCCGTGGGCGATGCGCTTGCCGAACTGGGTGTCCTTGGCCGCGATCTCGTCGAAGTGCATGTAGAAGTAGTCGCCCGAGACGCCGCCGAAGTTGACGATGTCCGCTTCGCTCACGGTGCGGCGGTGGGTCAGCAGCGAGTGGCCGACCTCCAGGTCTTCGAACCAGCGGCGGAACGGGTGGACTTCCGTTTCCTTGACCGCGCCGCCACGCACGTATTCGCCGGTGACGGCGCCCAGCATGGTCGGCGAGCCCTGCACCGCGGCGCGCTGCAGGAAGTGCTTGACGGCGCGGATGCCGCCCAGTTCCTCGCCGCCGCCGGCGCGGCCCGGGCCGCCATGCTTGAGCTGCGGCAGCGGCGAGCCGTGGCCGGTGGAATCCACGGCCGATTCGCGCTCGAGGATGTGCACGCGGCCGTGCGAGGCGGCGGCCACCGGCACCGCATGGGCGGCGATGGCCGGGTCCTTGGTCACGAGCGTCGTCACCAGGCTGCCCTTGCCGCGTGCAGCCAAGTGCAAGGCTTCGTCGATGTCGCGGTAGGTCATCAGCGTGCTGACCGGGCCGAAGGCCTCGACGTCGTGCACGTCCTCGTTATCCATCGCGTTACGGCACAGCAGCAGGGTCGGCGCGAAGAAGGCGCCGTTCGCGCAACCTTCACCTACCGGATTGAAACCGTCGCGGGCGCTATACAAAACTTCATTGCCGCGCGCCAGCATCTCGACGCGTTCGGACACGTCGCGGTGCTGGTCCATCGAGGCCAGCGCCCCCATGCGCACGCCCTCGACCTTCGGGTTGCCGACGGTGATCTTGGCCAGGCGCTCGCGCAGGCGGCTGCCTACCGCCTCGGCATGCTGCTCGGGCACGATGACGCGGCGGATCGCGGTGCACTTCTGGCCGGCCTTGCCGGTCATCTCGCGCGCGACTTCCTTCACGAACAGGTCGAACTCCGGATCGTCCGGGCTGACGTCCGGCGCCAGGATGGCGCAGTTGAGCGAGTCGGCTTCGGCCGTGAACGGGACCGATGCGCGGATCAGGTTCTGGTTGGCCTTCAGCTTGGCGGCGGTGTCGGCCGAGCCGGTGAAGGTGACGGCATCGAAACCGCCCAGGCGATCCAGCAGGTCGCCGGTCGAGCCGATGACCAGCTGCAGCGCGCCTTCCGGCAGCAGGCCGGAGTCCATCATCATCCGGACGGTGGCGTGGGTCAGGTAGCTGGTGGCGGTGGCCGGCTTGACGATGCAGGGCATCGCGGCCAGGAAGCTCGGCGCGAATTTTTCCAGCATGCCCCAGATCGGGAAGTTGAAGGCATTGATGTGCACCGCCAGGCCGCCGCGCGGCACCAGGATGTGGGTGCCGGCGAAGCCGCCGCGCTTGCCCAGGGCGATCGCCGGTCCTTCGTGCAGAACATTCGAAGAAGGCAGCTCGCGCGAGCCCATGCTGGCGTAGGCGAACAGGGTGCCGATGCCGCCTTCGACGTCGACCCAGCTGTCGGGGCGGGTAGCGCCGGTCAGGTGCGAGATTTCGTACAGCTCTTCCTTGCGCTCCATCATGTAGAGGGCCAGGGCCTTCAGGCGCTGGGCGCGCTTCTGGAAGTCGAGCCCCATCAGCGCCGGGATGCCGGTCTTGCGGCCGTAAGTGACGGCTTCGTCGAAGTCGATTTTCTCGGCGTGGGTGTGATAGATCAGCTGGTTGTCCAGCGCGCTGTGCAGCGGGGTATGCGCCTCAAGGCCATGCCAGCGTCCGGCGATCAGGCTTTGCAGGGTTGCGATGTTGCCCATTTGTTTGTCTCCGTTCAGTTATCTCTTCCCACCAACGTCATTCCCGCGCAGGCGGGAATCCAGGTTCATGTAGCGCTGACGCGAAACATGCTTGCACTACGCATGCAAAATTGGGTTCCCGCCTTCGCGGGAACGACGGAATGGCGGCGCAATCAAGCTTTCGGTTTATGCATCCCGTCAGGCGCGAACTCGATGCGTCTGCGGTCCGCTTCCACTTCCGTCAAGGCCTCGACCTCGCGCATGGTCTGCAGCGAGCGTAGGTTCAGTTCGTGATACTGGCGCGTGCCGAAACTCTTCCACTTCACGTCGTCGTCAGTGAGCTCGCGCATGACCTTGGCCGGCGTGCCCATCACCATGCTGCGCGGCGGAATGATCATCCCCGCCTTCACGAAACTCATCGCGGCCACGATCGACTCTTCGCCCACGACCGCCTTGTCCATCACCACCGCATTCATGCCCACCATGGCATTGCGCCGGATGCGGCAGCCGTGCAGCACCGCGCCATGGCCGATGTGGCCGTCGACCTCGACCACCGTGTCCTCGCCCGGGAAGCCGTGCATCACGCAGGTGTCCTGCAGGTTGGCGCCCTCTTCCAGGATCAGGCGCCCGAAGTCGCCGCGCAGCGAGGCCAGCGGGCCGATGTAGCAGCGCGGGCCGACGATCACGTCGCCGATCAGGACGGCGCTCGGGTGCACGTAGGCGGTGGGATGGACCACCGGCCGTACGCCGTCGATCTCGTACACCTTGACCATGCCTACACCCGCTCGACGATCAGGGCGATGCCCTGGCCCACGCCGATGCACATGGTGCACAGCGCATAGCGGCCCTTGGTGCGGTGCAGCTGGTTGACCGCGGTGGTCACCAGGCGCGCGCCGGAGGCGCCCAGCGGATGGCCGAGGGCGATCGCGCCGCCGTTCGGGTTCACGTGGGCCGCGTCGTCGGGCAGGCCGAGGTCGCGCATCACGGCCAGGCCCTGCGCGGCGAAGGCTTCGTTCAACTCGATCACGTCCATCTGGTCGAGGCGCAGGCCGGTCTGCGCCAGCAGTTTCTTCACGGCCGGCGACGGACCGAAGCCCATGATGCGCGGCGCCAGGCCGGCGGTGGCCATGCCCACCACGCGCGCGCGCGGCACCAGGCCGTTGCGCACCGCGGTCGTTTCCGAGGCCAGCAGCAGCGCGCAGGCGCCGTCGTTCAGGCTCGAGGCATTGCCGGCGCTGACCGTCCCGTCGGGCTTCACCACGCCCTTCAGCTTGGCCAGCGCTTCCATGCTGGTCTCGCGCGGCTGCTCGTCGGTGTCGAACACGCGCGACTCGCCTTTCTTGCCATGGATCGTCACAGGGACGATCTCGTCCCTGAAGAAACCCTCGGCATGGGCACGCGCCCAGCGCTGCTGGCTGCGCAGCGCGAACGCATCCTGGTCCTGGCGGTTGATGTTGAATTCCACCGCCACGTTCTCCGCCGTTTCCGGCATCGAGTCGATGCCGTAGTTCGCCTTCATGAGCGGATTGACGAAGCGCCAGCCGAGGGTGGTGTCCTCGATTTTTGCCGCGCGCGAGAAGGCGCTGTCGGCCTTGGCCATGACGAAGGGCGCGCGGGTCATGCTCTCGACGCCGCCGGCGATGATCAGGCTCGCCTCGCCGGCGCGGATCGCACGCGCGGCGGTGCCGACCGCGTCCATGCCGGAGCCGCACAGGCGGTTGATGGTATTGGCCGGTACCGCTGAGGGCAGTCCGGCCAGCAGCGCGGCCATGCGGCCGACGTTGCGGTTGTCCTCGCCGGCCTGGTTGGCGCAGCCGTAGAACAGGTCGTCCACCGCGCCCCAGTCCACGTCCTTGTTGCGGGCGATGAGCGCGGCGATGGGCAGCGCGCCCAGGTCGTCGGCGCGCACGCTCGACAGCGAGCCGCCGTAGCGGCCGAAGGGGGTGCGGATGGCGTCGCAGATGAATGCGTCAGTCATGGTGTCTCCTCGGGTTCTAGTTTTTTGGACGCTTGTCGACCACGCGCCTGGCCTTGCCGGTCAGCGTACGCTCGATCCCGCCGGGCGGGTTCAGGGTGACGCGCGTGCTCACGCCCACATGGGTCTTGATGCAGTGCTGGAGTTCCCGGCTGAGCAGCTCGACGTCGCTCGAAGAGAGCGACGCGTCGCGCAGCTCGCCCAGCACTTCCAGCGTGTCGAGGTGGCCGTCGCGCGCCACCACCAGCTGGTATTGCGGCGCCAGCGCCGGCATCTTCAGGATGATTTCTTCGATCTGGCTCGGGAACACGTTCACGCCCCGGATGATCAGCATGTCGTCCGAGCGGCCGGTGATGCGGCCCATGCGGCGCATCGCGCGCGAGGTCGGCGGCAACAGGCGCGTCAGGTCGCGCGTGCGGTAGCGGATGATCGGCAGCGCTTCCTTGGAGAGCGAGGTGAACACCAGTTCGCCCTCCGCGCCGTCGGGCAGCACTTCGCCGGTGTCCGGGTCGATGATCTCGGGGTAGAAATGGTCTTCCCAGATGACAGGACCGTCCTTGCTCTCGATGCATTCGCTGGCCACGCCCGGGCCCATCACTTCCGACAGGCCGTAGATGTCGACCGCGTCGATGCCGGCGCGGGCCTCGATTTCGCGGCGCATGGCGTCGGTCCAGGGCTCGGCGCCGAAGATGCCGACCTTCAGGGAGGACGTGGCCGGATCGATCCCCTGGCGCGTGAATTCCTCGACGATGTTCAGCATGTAGGAAGGCGTGACCATGATGATCGAAGGCTTGAAGTCCTGGATCAGCTGCACCTGCTTTTCGGTCTGCCCGCCGGACATCGGGATCACCGTGCAGCCGAGCTTCTCGGCGCCGTAGTGGGCGCCCAGGCCGCCGGTGAACAGGCCGTAGCCGTAGGAGATGTGGACCATGTCGCCGGCACGGCCGCCGGCCGCGCGGATCGAGCGCGCCACCACGCCGGCCCAGGTGTCGATGTCGCGCCGGGTGTAGCCGACCACGGTCGCCTTGCCGGTAATGCCGCTCGAGGCGTGGATGCGCACCACCTGTTCGCGCGGCACGGCGAACAGGCCGAAGGGGTAGTTGTCGCGCAGGGTCTTCTTGTCGGTGAACGGGAACTTGGCGAGGTCGCCCAGGGACTTCAGGTCGCTGGGGTGCACGCCGGCCGCGTCGAACGCGGCGCGGTAGTGCGGCACGTTCTCGTAGGCGTGGTGCAGCGACCACTTCAGGCGCTCCAGCTGCAGGGCCTGCAGTTCGTCGCGGCTGGCGCGCTCGATCGGTTCCAGTTCTTCTGCAACCGGGTTACGTTGGACCATCTCGACCTCCTCGTCGTCTTGCGAAAAACCTCAAACCTCTGCCACCATGCCGCTGACGCGGTGCGACTTGCCGCGAAACAGCGCCACGGTGCGCCCGTCCTGGTTGGTGACCTTGATGTCGTACACGCCGGTCTTGCCCTGCAGGGCCTGCTCGACCGCCTCGGCCACCAGCAGGTCGCCCTCAAAGCCCGGCGCCAGGTAATCGATGCTGCAGCCGGCGCCCACGGTATTGAAGTTGTGCGAGTTGCAGGCAAAGGCGAAGGCGCTGTCGGCCAGCATGAAGATGTAGCCGCCGTGGCAGGTGGCGTGCCCGTTGAGCATGTCGGCGCGCACGCGCATCGACATGCGCGCGTAGCCGGGGCGGATCTCGTCGAGCAGCATGCCCAGGGCCTGGCTGGCCGGGTCGCGCTCGTACATGGTCTTGCCGGCCAGTTCGGCCAGGGCTTGTGGCTCCACGTTCCGATCGCTATGCATGGAACTTCGCTCCGTGCGGATTGGCGGCGATCTTCCGGCGCAGCAGCGGCGAAACGCGGTAGCGGTCTTCGCCATAGCTTGCGGCGAGGTTGGTCAGCACTGCCACGACGTGCTCCAGCCCGACGCTGTCGGCCCACGCCAGCGGACCGCGCGGATAGTTGACGCCTTTTTGCATCGCGATGTCGACGGCCTGCGCACTGCACACGCCCTGGTTGACGGCATCGGCGGCCTCGTTGGCCAGCATGGCGACGGTGCGCATCACGGCCATCCCGGGCACGTCGTCCAGGCGCGTGACGGCAAAGCCGGCGGCCTGGAACATGCCGACGACGGCGTTGTAGGCTTCAGTGCCGCACTGGTCGGCTTTAGCCAGCGCGATGCGGGTGGCGCCGGCCGCGTCCAGCAGCAGGTCGTAGACGACGGTGTCGTCATGCCAGCTCTCGGCGGCACGCTCGGTGGCGCTGCGGCCGTCGGTGAGATAGACCGCCGCGCCGTTGCAGACGAAGCCGGGGGACGCGTCCAGGGTTTCCTCGCGCGGCAGCGCGTAGCCGGCAGCGGCGAGGCGCGCCGCCAGCGCCGCGATCGCGTCGGATTCATTGCCGACGATCGACACCGATTCCGGCTTCGCCTGCGGCGCCTCCAGCTGCACCGCAGGCTTCTCGACGCCCTCGCCGTAGCGGTAGAAGCCGCGCCCGGTCTTGCGGCCCAGGAAGCCGGCATTGACCAGTTCCTGCTGCAGGATCGAGGGCGTGAAGCGCGGGTCGCCGAAGTAGGCGTTATAAACGGAATTCGTGACCGAGAAGTTGACGTCGTGGCCGATCAGGTCCATCAGCTCGAAGGGGCCCATGCGAAAACCGCCGCAGTCGCGCAGCACGGCGTCGATGGTGGCCGGCTCGGCGGCCTGCTCGAGCAGCAGGCGCAGCGCTTCGGCGTAGTAGGGACGGGCGACACGGTTGACGATGAAGCCCGGCGTCGACTTGGCGTGCACCGGATTCTTGCCCCAGGCTTCGGCGGTGGCGTAGGTGGTGTCTGCTGCCGCCTTGTCGGTGGCGACGCCGCTGATGACTTCGACCAGCGCCATCAGGGGCACCGGATTGAAGAAGTGCATGCCGACCACGCGTTCCGGGCGGCGCAGCTTTGCCGCGATGGCGGTGACGGAGATCGACGAGGTGTTGGTGGCCAGGATGCAGCTATCCGCCACGATGCCTTCCAGCTCGGAGAACAGGGCGCGCTTGGCGTCCAGGTTCTCGACGATGGCTTCGACCACCAGGGCCGCCCCGCCCGCCTCCTGCAGGCTGCCGATGCGCGTCAGGCGCGCGCGGGCCTGGTCGGCCTGGCCCGCTTCCATGCGGCCCTTCTCGACCAGCCTGGCGTAGGTCTTGCCGATGTCCGCGATGGCCTTGTCGGCGGCGTCCGGGCGGGTGTCGTACAGCAGGACCTGGTGGCCGGCGCTGGCCGCCACCTGGGCGATGCCGCTGCCCATGGCGCCGCTGCCGATGACGGCGACGATGGCGTCTTTCGGGAGTGCTTGCATGGTCTTACTCTCCCTTGAAGTGCGCCGGGCGCTTGGCGATGAAGGCGGCGACGCCTTCGCGGTAGTCATGGCTGTAGCCGAGTTCGCGCATCATCTCGCCTTCCAGCTTGAGCTGTTCCGGCAGGGTGTTCGACCAGCTGGCCTGCAGGGCTTTCTTGGTGAAGGCCAGACCCTTGGTGGGCGCGGCGGCGAAGTGCTCGGCCATGGCCATGGCCTGGTCCATCAGGGCTTCGTCCGGCACGCAGGCCCAGATCAGGCCCCACTGCTCGGCTTTCTCGGCGCTGAGTTTCTCGCCCAGCATGGCCAGGCCCGCGGCGCGCGCCGGGCCGATCAGGCGCGGCAGGTGCCAGGTGCCGCCGGTGTCGGGGATCAGGCCCAGCTTGCAGAAGGCTTCGATGAAGCTGGCCGATTTGGCGGCCAGCACGATGTCGCAGGCCAGCGCCAGGTTGGCGCCGGCGCCGGCGGCCACGCCGTTGACGGCGCAGATGACCGGCATCGGCAGCGACTTCAGGGTCAGCACCAGGGGAGCGTAGAACTTCTCGACCGATTCGCCGAGGTCGACGCCGGGGGCGCCCGGCGCCACGGCGCGGTCCTGCAGGTCCTGGCCGGCGCAGAAGCCGCGGCCGGCGCCGGTGAGGACCAGCACGCGCACGGATTTGTCGGCCTGGAGTGTATCCAGGGCGTCGCGCACTTCGAGGTGCATGGCCTGCGTGAAGCTGTTCAGGCGGTCGGGGCGGTTCAGGGTCAGGAGGGCGATGCCGTTCTCGATCTTGAACTGGATGGATTCGTAGGTCATGCTTGTCTCCAATTTTTATTGTTGCCTATGCTCCGTCATTCCCGCGAAGGCGGGTATCCAAGTTCGGTAATTCGCTACGAACGTCAAATTGGGTTCCGGCCTTCGCCGGAACGACGGTCTTTGGGCTGGTGGTACAAATTTGCCTTGCGGCTGCGCTTACTCGGCGATGTCGAAGTCGACCACGACCTTGTCGGTGATCGGGAAGCTCTGGCAGCTGAGCACGAAGCCGCGCGCCACTTCGTAGTCTTCGAGCGCGTAGTTCACGTCCATCTCCACCTGCCCGTCGAGCACCTTGCAGCGGCAGGTCGAGCACACGCCGCCCTTGCACGAATAGCGCATGTCGATGCCCGCGCGCAGGCCGGCGTCCAGCAAGGACTCCTTGTCCTTGTCCATCGTGAAGCTGGCCGCGTTGCCGTCCATGATGACGGTGACTTCGGTGTGGTGCTGCTGCCCTGCTTCGATTTTGCGCGGCTTGTGCTCGTGCTTCGGGATGCTGGCGGCGAACAGCTCGATGCGGATCTTTTCCTTTGCCAGCCCGGCCGCCTGCAGCGAACGCGACACGCCGTGCATCATGTCTTCCGGCCCGCAGATGAAGGCGACGTCGATGTCCTTGATATCGATCCAGTGGCGCAGGAACAGGCCGCACTTTTCTTCGGTGATGCGGCCGTTGAAGAGTTCGATGTCCTGCTGCTCGCGGCTCATCACATACACCAGCTTGAGCCGGTCCATGTAGGTGTCCTTGAGGTCGGTCAGCTCATCGCGGAAGATCACGCTCGACGAGGCGCGGTTGCCGTAGACGATGGTGAAGCGGCTCTTCGGCTCGGCCTGCAGGGTCGTCTTCACGATCGACAGGATCGGCGTGATGCCGCTGCCGGCGGCGAAGGCCAGGTAGTGGCGTGCACTGCCTGGGTCGAGCGGTACGTTGAAGTGGCCCATCGGCGGCATCACCTCCAGGGTGGCGCCCGGTTTCAGGTGTTCGTTGGCCCAGCTCGAGAACTGGCCGCCGGCCACCCGCTTGATCGCCACGCGTAAGCTCTCGTCCTGCACCGCCGAGCAGATCGAGTAGGAGCGGCGCACGTCCTCGCCGTCGATCATCGCGCGCAGGGTCAGGTGCTGGCCCTGCTGGTAGGCGAATTGGGCTTTCAGTTCCGCGGGGACGTCGAAGGTGACGGCGATGGCGTCGCGGGTCTCCTGCTTCACCTTCGCCACGGTCAATGGATAGAATTTGCTCATCTTAGTGACACTTGAAATAGTCGAAAGGCTCGCGGCAATCGAGGCACTTGTACAGCGCCTTGCAGGGCGTCGAGCCGAACTCGCTGGTCAGCTGGGTATGCGGCGAGCCGCAGTGCGGGCATGCCACCTCGGGCGCGGCGCGACGGCGGATGCCGGCGTGCAGGCCGCTGATGTCGATCGCCTGCTGTACTGGCGGCGCGATGCCGTAGCCCTTCAGGGCGGCCTTGCCGGCTTCGCTCATCCAGTCGGTGGTCCAGGCGGGCGCCAGGCGGCTGACGATGCGCACATCCTCCAGACCGTGCGCCTGCAGCGCTTCCTTCACCGCGTCCGCAATCACCCCCATCGCCGGGCATCCCGAGTAGGTCGGCGTGATCGTCACCACGCAGGTGTCGCCATCGAAAGCGACGTCGCGCACGATGCCGAGGTCCACCACCGAGATGACCGGGATCTCCGGATCGGCGACCTCGCCGAGCCAGCTCCACACCTGCTCCAGGCTGACGCCCACCGCGCTCATTACCACTGCGCTCCCGGATAGGCGCGCTGCAGGAACTGCATCTCGGCCAGGATGTAGCCCAGGCGCTCGCTGTGCCGGCCCTGCTTGCCGCCGCGCTGCATCCAGGCTTGCGGCGATGGCATGGCGAGCGTCGCTTCCGCGAAGACTTCCGCCATGTGGTCGAGGCAGCTCTTGCGCAGCGGTTCAACCGCCGGAGCCACGCCCTGCGCCACCATCGCATCGTCGACGGCGTCGTAGAGGAACATCTCGCCGCTGTACATCCACAGCTCGTCCAGCGCCGCCTGCATCTTGGCGTGGCTGACATCGGTGCCGTCGCCGAGGCGCACTACCAGGTCGCCCGAACGGCGCAGGTGGTAGGTGACTTCCTTGATCGACTTCTGCGCGATCTCGGCGATGCGCGCATCGTTTGACCTGGTCAGGCCGTCCATCAGGAAGTAGTGCCAGGTATCGAACAGGAACTGGCGCATCATGACCTCGGCGTAGCTGCCGTTCGGCTGCTCGACCAGCAGGCAGTTGCGGTAGTCGTGGGCGTCGCGCAGGAAGGCCAGGCGGTCTTCGTCGCGGCCCTTGCCTTCCAGCTCGCCGGCATAGCTCAGCCACATGCGGGTCTGGCCCAGCAGGTCGAGCGCGACGTTCGACAGCGCCATGTCTTCTTCCAGCGCCGGGCCCTTGCCGCACAGCTGGCACAGCTGCTGCGACAGGATCAGGGCGTTGTCGCCTTGACGAAGCAGATACTCGATCTTTGCGTCCACGGCGGTACTCACAGGTTCTTGACTTCTTCCGGCATCGGGAAGAAGGTCGGGTGGCGGTAGACCTTGCTGTTGGCCGGTTCGAACAGGGCTTCCTTGTCGTTCGGGCTGCTGGCCACGATGTCCTGGGCGCGCGCGACCCAGATGGACACGCCTTCGTTGCGGCGGGTGTAGACGTCGCGCGCGTTGTTGATCGCCATCTCGGCGTCAGGCGCGTGCAGGCTGCCGACGTGCTTGTGGGCCAGGCCGTGCTGGCTGCGGATGAAGACTTCCCACAGGGGCCATTCTTTGCTCATCTTGTATCTCCGTAATTCTTGTGCGGCCATGCGTAAGCTGGTTGAACGCGTGGGCGGGAGACCCGCCCACCCTACGAAAGGCGATTATGCGGCTGCTTTGCGCGCGGCTTTTTTCTCGGCGTGGGCGACCAGCGCGTCGCGGAACCATTCGCCGTCTTCATACGCTTTCACGCGGGTTCGCAGGCGCTCGCGGTTGCAGGGGCCGTTGCCCTTCAGGACGTTGTGGAACTCGCTCCAGTCGATCTCGCCGAAGTCGTAGTGGCCGCGTTCCTCGTTCCATTTCAGGTCGGGGTCGGGAATGCTCAAGCCCAGGTACTCGGCCTGCGGCACGGTCTGGTCGACCATGCGCTGGCGCAGTTCGTCGTTGGAGAACAGCTTGATGCGCCAGGCGCTCGACTGCGCGCTGTTCACCGACTCGGCGTCCGACGGACCGAACATCATCAAGGACGGCCACCACCAGCGGTTCAGCGCATCCTGGGCCATCGCCCTCTGCTCGGGCGTGCCCTTGCACAGGGCCATCATGATGTCGTAGCCCTGGCGCGCGTGGAAGGACTCTTCCTTGCAGACGCGGATCATGGCGCGCGCGTACGGGCCGTACGAGCAGCGGCACAGCGGAATCTGGTTGATGATGGCCGAGCCGTCCACCAGCCAGCCGATGGCGCCCATGTCGGCCCACGTCAAGGTCGGGTAGTTGAAGATGCTCGAGTATTTTGCCTTGCCCGAGTGCAGTGCCTGCAGCAGCTCGTCGCGCGACACGCCCAGCGTCTCGGCGGCGCTGTACAGGTACAGGCCGTGGCCGGCCTCGTCTTGGATCTTGGCCAACAGCACCGACTTGCGCTGCAGGGTCGGCGCGCGCGTGACCCAGTTGCCTTCCGGCAGCTGGCCGACGATCTCGCTGTGCGCGTGCTGCGAGATCTGGCGGATCAGGGTTTTACGATACGCCTCGGGCATCCAGTCCTTCGGCTCGATCTTGATGCCGGCGTCGATGCGCGCCTGGAACGCCGCTTCCTCAGCGCTCATGTCTTCCTCGGTTCGGACTTTCTTGAGTCCGGTCTCCACCATTTGTGCGTACATGCTGGTCTCCGTTGCGAACTTCTTCAATCCATAATACGATACAAAAAATCGGATGTACACCAAAATTTTGAATCATATTGAGGCATTATCAATGACACAACTCACCAGCGGGGAGTGGATAGACCGTTTCCTGACGAACGACCCGCCGCGCCATAAATCGCTGGTAATGACCCTGTGCGGCGACGCCATCGCTCCGCACGGCGGTGCCTTCTGGCTGGGCAGCATGATCGAACTCCTGGGCCCGCTGGGCGTGTCGGAGCGGCTGGTGCGCACCAGCGTGTTCCGCCTGGTGCAGGAGGGCTGGCTGACCGCCAGCCGCGAGGGCCGGCGCAGCCGCTATGCGCTCGAACCGAAGGCCCTGCCGCGCTTCGAGCGCGCCAACCGCCGCATCTATTCGCCGCCGGGACTGGACTGGGATGGCCGCTGGACCTTCGTGCTGGCCTCCAACGGCAGCATCGACGGCGACCTGCGCGCGCTGCTGCGCAAGGAGCTGGCCTGGGAAGGCTTCGCGATGCTGGCCAGCGGCGTGATGACCCACCCGGCGCCGGATCGCGACACCCTGCGCGAGATCCTGGCGCGCGCCGGCGCGGACGGCAAGGTGTTCGTGTGCGATGCGGCCGAACTGCCCGGCGTCGGCGCGCGTCCGCTGCCCGAACTGGTGGGCGACGCCTGGGACCTGTCGGGCGTGGTGGCCGGCTACCGCGGTTTCATCGACGGCTTCGCACAGCTAGCGGACTTGGACGCGGACATCGCCCCGCAGGACGCGTTCGCCATTCGTACGCTGCTGATCCACGCCTACCGCCGCGTGCAGCTGCACGACCCGATGCTGCCGCTCGGCCTGTTGCCCGCCCCGTGGCCGGGCAGCGACGCCTATGAACTGGCCAAGCGCATCTACCGCCATATCTATGCGCGGGCCGAGGAACACATCATGACGATGCTGCGCAAGGAAGACGCATCCACGCCGGAAGCGGACCAGGACTTCCATGACCGATTCGGCGGTCTCGCCTGATTCGTGCAGTATTATTAGCGTTTTACCCAACACCGATAATCCAGGACACACCATGTCTATCAAGATCAGCAGCCAGTTCGACGCTGGCGCCATCGAAGTCGTCAACGCCACAAGCGCCAGCGCCATCGACCTGAACATCCGCAAGGATTCGCACGCCGACATCGTGCAATGGTTCTACTTCCGCCTGCAAGGCGCGCAAGGCCAGGCCTGCACCATCCGCCTGCTGAATGCGGGCCAGGCCGCCTATCCGGCCGGCTGGGAAGGCTACCAGGCGATGGCGAGCTACGACCGCGTCAACTGGTTCCGCGTGCCGACTTCCTACGACGGCAAGGTGCTGAGCATCGAGCACACCCCGGGCATGGACAGCGTCTACTACGCCTACTTCGAGCCTTATTCGTGGGAGCGCCACCTGGAGCTGCTCGACCGCGCCCAGATGTCCGAGCACGTGCGCATGCTGGACCTCGGCTCCACCATCGACGGCCGCGACCTGAACATGCTGGTGATCGGCGAACCCTCGCCTGAAAAGAAAAAGGTCTGGGTGATCGCACGCCAGCACCCGGGCGAAACCATGGCCGAGTGGTTCGTCGAAGGCATGCTCGACGCCCTGCTCGACCCGGCCCACCCGTTCGGGCGCCAGCTGCTGAAGGAATCGGTGTTCTACGTGGTGCCGAACATGAACCCGGACGGCTCGGTGCGCGGCAACCTGCGCACCAACGCGGCCGGCGCCAACCTGAATCGCGAGTGGATGAACCCGTCGATGGAGCGCAGCCCGGAAGTCTTCCTGGTGCTCAAGAAGATGCACGAGACCGGCGTCGACCTGTGCCTGGACGTGCACGGCGACGAGGGCCTGCCCTACGTGTTCGTGGCCGGCAGCGAATCGCTCCCGACCTGGACCGAGGCCCAGGCCGCGCAGCAGCAGCGCTTCATCGAGGACTTCAAGATCGCCAGCCCGGACTTCCAGGACGTGCACGGCTACGGCAAGACCCCGTTCACCGACGAAACGCTCACCATGGGCTCCTCGCACATCACCCACGCCTTCGGCTGCCTGTCCCTGACCCTGGAACTGCCGTTCAAGGACAACGCCAACGATCCGGACCCGCAGGTGGGCTGGGACGGCGCCCGCAGCGCGCGCCTGGGCGCGGCGGTGCTGCAGCCGGTGCTGAACGCGGTGCGCGCGCTGCGTGCCAGCCAGGAGTAAGCAATGAGCATCTTCTCCGCCCCCGTGTTCGACGCCACCGTCGTGTTCGAAGGCCAGGAGCTGTTCAAGGGCCGCGGCGCGGCCCAGACCTGGGCCGAGAAAGTGGCGAAGGAGCTCGAAGTCGAGGTGA
Source organism: Massilia sp. (assembly GCF_046293535.1). NCBI lineage: Bacteria > Pseudomonadati > Pseudomonadota > Betaproteobacteria > Burkholderiales > Oxalobacteraceae > Massilia > Massilia sp. The sequence continues at coordinate 98,171 of NZ_JBKBOV010000003.1, forward strand.
CGGTCGAGAAGATCGGCACCGGCTGGGCGCTCAAGGCCGTGGTCGATGGCGAGCCGGTTACCTGGGGCATCTACGGGCAGCGCCTGAGCCGCATCGAGCAGGCCGGCTGAGCGTCGCCAGCCTCGGCAAAGCCCACCCGACCATGCGGTCCGGTGGGCTTTTTATCAGCCGTAGCGCGCCCGGGTCGCGGCGACGGCCTCGGCCACCAACTGCTCCAGCACGCGCGCGTCGACGTCCTCCAGCCGGCGCACGTAGAGGCAGGCCTTGCCCATCTTGTGCCGGCCCAGGCGCTCGCGCAGCGCGTCCGTCGGCGGCAGCTCGCAGGACAGGTAGATGCTGATGTCGCCCGTGCGCGACGAGAAGCCGGCGAGCGGGGCGTCGCCTTCGCGGCCGCTGGCGTACTTGTAGTGGTAGCTGTCGAATCCGACGATGCTGCCGCCCCACATGACGGGAGGCGCTCCCGTCACCCTGCTCATCATCGCCACGATCGCTTCGCAGTCCTGGCGGCGCGCGGCGTCGGGAATCGCATCGAGGTAGGCGCGCACGCTGGCGTCATTGGCCGTGGTCTTGCTCTCAGCCATAGGGGGTGTAGGCAAAGCCGTTGGCGATGATCGCCGCCGAGCCGTTGATGTTTTCCGGACTCTCGCTGATCCCGGCCAGCACGTCGGCGCGCGCCACGCCGCTGTCGAGTTTCTGCACCCAGAAGTCCAGGCCCGCCTGCTCCGGCGCGCGGTCGAGGATGTTGGTGTAGTAGCGCGTGACCAGCTCGCGGTGCGATAGGGCTGAACCCGCAGCGGAACCATATGCGTCGCGGTATTCCTGCGAGTCGATGAAGCCCTGCGCCACCGCCGCCACCGACACGCCCGCATCGAGCTTGCCGATCCAGAAGCCGACGCCCGCCGCATCCGGCGTGCGGTTGAAGGCGGCCTCGTACAGGCGGTAGGCGCGGCCGCCCGTTTCGCCGGCGCCGACGTCGAGCGCCACGTTGGTGTCGGCAAAGACCAGGCGCTCGATGCCCTCCAGGCTGTCCGTGCCTTCCGCGCCGGTGCTGTCGGCCACCGTGAAGCCGCTGGTCGTGCGGGTGACGGCGTAGGCGGCGCGGCTACCCGCGTACAGGGCGAAATCGAAGCCGGCGCCGCCCGAGATCCAGTCGTCCCCGCCGCCGCCGCGGATGCGGTCGTTGCCGCCGAAGCCCATCAGGCCGTCGGCGCCAGCGCTGCCCTCGATTGTATCGTCGCCGGCCAGGAAAGGCTCGTACAGGCCGCGCAGGTCGCCCTTGCGCTCGACGTAGGGCGCCAGCAGGATGGCGGCATGGTCGAGTCCGCTGATGGTGTAGACCAGCGCATCCTTGATGGAAAAGGAGGTGCTGGCGATTCTGCCGCTCAGGCTGCTGTCCGAGGCCAGCGGAAAATCGCCGAGGAAGGTCTGGCGGTTGGTAGTGTCCGCGATCGAGATGCGGTTGGAGTTGGTTTCCCGCAGCATCCAGGTCCAGGCCTGGGCGCTGCGGAAATCGAAGGCTTGCGACAGGTCGACCTTGGCCATGGCGCCTCCGCTTTTCTTAGAGTTCCACGCCCAGGTGCTTGTGGACCCAGGCATTGGCGTCCTCGAGCGCGTCGAAATGCAGGGTGGCGATGGTGGTCTTGTCGGGCGCCAGGAAGCTCACGTAGGCCTTGCGCGCCTCGTTGCCCGAACTGAGCAGGTCGGACGGCTGCGACAGCTCGACGGTGGCCACGAGGTCGAGGTTGAGCAGGACGCTCTTCTGGCTGTTTTCCTTGTCGATGCGAACGAACTTGCTCATATTCTTCTCCGGTTATATCAACTGCCGGCAACAACCATCTTCTCGATCAGGATCGAACCAGTCGATTTGTTGCCGCGTGCCAGCACATCGTTGCCGATCGCCACGATTTGCTGGAACATCTCGCGCATATTGCCCGCGATGGTGATCTCTTCCACCGGATACTGGATCACGCCGTTCTCGACCCAATAGCCGGACGCGCCGCGCGAATAGTCGCCGGTGACGTAGTTGACGCCCTGGCCCATCAGTTCCGTGACCAGGAGGCCCGTGCCCATCTTGCGCAGCATGCCTTCGAAGTCGTCGGCGCGGCGGGTTCCCGTCGAGACGATGTCGAGGTTGTGCGAGCCGCCGGCATTGCCCGTGGTCTGCATGCCCAGCTTGCGCGCCGAGTACGAGGACAGGAAGTAGCCCTGCAATACCCCATTCTCCACCACCTTGCGGCGGGTGGTGCGCACGCCTTCCTCGTCGAAGGGCGCGGAGCCGACCGCGCCGATCAGGTGCGGGTCTTCGACGATGCTGATGTGTTCGGGAAAGACCTGCTTGCCCAGCGAATCGAGCAGGAAGCTCGACTTGCGGTACAGCGCGCCGCCCGAGACGGCCTGCACGAAGGCGCCGAGCAGGCCGGCGGCCAGCGGCGCCTCGAACAGCACCGGGCAGGTGCGGGTGTCCAGCTTGCGCGCGTTCAGGCGTGCCAGCGCGCGCTCGGCGGCGTAGCGGCCCACCGCTTCCGGCCTGGCCAGCTTCATGGGGTCGCGCGCCGAGGTATACCAGTCGTCGCGCTGCATCTTGTTGCCCTTGCCGGCGATGGGCGCGACCGAAATCGTGTGGCGCGAGAACGGATAGCCGCCGATGAAGCCGCGCGAATTGGCGCCGACGAAATGCGACTGCTGCACGTAGACGCTGGCGCCTTCGCTGTTGCTGATGCGCGGGTCGACTTCGAAAGCCGCGTTCTCGCAGCGCTGGGCGAGTTCGACCGCTTCCTCGGTACTGATCTGCCAGGGGTAGAACAGGCGCAGGTCGCGCGGGTTCGTTTCCAGCAGCTCGGCGTCGGGCAGGCCGGCGCAGTCGTCTTCGGCGGTGAAGCGGGCGATGTTCCAGGCCGCTTCCACGGTGTCCTTCAGGGACTTGGTGGAGAAGTCGGAGGTGTTGGCATTGCCGCGCCGCTGGCCGTAGTAGACGGTGACGCCGATGCCCTTGTCCTTGTTCTGCTCGATGGTCTCGATCTTGCCTTTACGCACGGAAACCGACAGGCCGCTGCCTTCGCTGATTTCGACCGATGCATCGGTGGCGCCCTGCTCTTTCGCGAAAGCCAGCACGTCGCGGGCGAGCTGTTTCAGCTGGTCCTGGGTATGGGTAAACGTAGAAGTGATCGCGGAGTCGTTCATATCGTGTTTTCGTAGCTCGCCCTAAAACAGTTATCATAGCAGCCGTTTACTATTTTCACTGACCGGCTCTACGCCAATCGGATCGATCCGGGTCAATCCATAGATCATGCCTAATCCAAACCGCGGCTCCGTGGGCTTCCAGTCCAACGAGTTCGAGCAAGAATACGAACGTCCCTCCAAGTCCGAAGCCAAGCGCCAGTCGAACGAGCTGCAAAAGCTCGGCGAACAGCTGGTCGAGGCGCCGCGCGACCGCGTCAAGCGCGTCGAGATGCCGGAAGACGTCAAGGAAGCCATCCTCACCTGCCAGACCATCACCAACCACGAAGGCCGCCGCCGCGCCCTGCAATTCGTGGGCAAGAAGATGCGCACCCTGGACGAGGAAGAAGTCGAGGTGATCAAGCGCACCATCGAGGGCTGGAAAGGCGCCTCGAAGGCCGAGACCGCCGCGCTGCACGCCCTCGAGCGCCGCCGCGAAAAGCTCCTTGGCGACGACAAGGCCCTGACCCAGCTGCTGGAAGAGAACCCGGAACTGGACGCGCAGCACCTGCGCACCCTGATCCGCAACGCGCGCAAGGAACAGGCGGAGAACAAGCCGCCCAAGGCCTACCGCGAGATCTTCCAGATCCTGAAGGATCTGGGCAAGAAGCAGAAGCAGGCCGCGGACACCGAGGAAGAAGCCGGCGATGACGAATCCGACGACGAGTGAGCAGGCGCTGGTGATCGGCCTGGTGTCGGTCTCGGACCGCGCCAGCGGCGGCGTCTATGAGGACAAGGGCATCCCGGCCTTGCACGAGTGGCTGGCGCAGGCGATCACCACGCCGTTTCGCGTCGAAACCCGCCTGATCCCCGACGAGCGCGCCGAGATCGAGCGCACCCTGGTCGACCTGGTCGACAACGCGCGCTGCCACCTGGTGCTCACCACCGGCGGCACCGGCCCGGCGCGCCGCGACGTGACGCCCGAGGCGACGCTGGCCGTGGCCACCAAGGAGATGCCCGGCTTCGGCGAGCAGATGCGCCAGATCAGCCTGCGCTTCGTGCCGACCGCGATCCTGTCGCGCCAGACCGCGGTGATCCGCGAGACGCTCGATCACGCGGCCCTGATCATGAACCTGCCGGGCCAGCCCAAGTCGATCAAGGAAACGCTCGAAGGCCTGAAGGACGATGCCGGCAACACGGTCGTCGGCGGGATCTTTGCCGCCGTCCCCTACTGCATCGACCTCATCAAGGGACCCTACATCGAAACCAACCCGGCAATCAGCAAGACCTTCCGCCCGAAGTCGGCGCTGCGTCCCCCTGCTGCCTGAACCGCATTGTCATTCCCAAGGAACCCATGGAACTGCTGCAAAACATCGAGATCGAAACCGCGCCCAACCCGCAAGTGGCGGTCATCTGGCTGCACGGCCTGGGCGCCGACGGCAACGACTTCGTGCCGCTCGTGAACGAGCTGGATCTTTCCGGCCTGCCGGGCATTCGTTTCGTTTTCCCGCATGCGAAGACCATGCCGGTGACGATCAACGGCGGCTACGTGATGCGCGCCTGGTACGACATCACCGGCGCCGAGCTGACCCGCCGCGAGGACGAAGGCGGCCTGCGCGCCTCGCAGCGCGACGTGGAAGCCCTGATCGCGCGCGAAAAGGCGCGCGGCATCCCGGCCTCGCGCATTATCCTGGCCGGCTTCTCGCAAGGCTGCGCGATGACCCTGCAGACCGGCATGCGCCATCCGGAGAAGCTGGCGGGCATGCTGTGCCTGTCGGGCTACCTGCCGCTGGCCAACGTGGTCATCAATGAACGCACCGAGGAAAGCCTGGCCACGCCGATCTTCATGGCCCACGGCACCCACGACAACGTGGTGCCCTTCGCGCGTGCGCGCGAGTCGAAGGAGGTGCTGGTGTCGCTCGGTTACCAGGTCGAGTGGCACGAGTACACCATGCAGCACTCGCTGTGCCTGGAAGAGGTGCAGGATATTTCGAAGTGGATTCGAAAAGTGATCGCGTAGGGGTGATCTGGTCCAGTGGACCAGATCACGCTTTGCCGAACGCGCGTTCAAATCACGCTTGAACAGTCGATACCACTGATCTTGCACTAGTTGAACGCGCGGACGGCATCTACGCTCTCGATCGTTCAAATTGCAGGGTGGAGCCGTCCACCCTACTGCTTCAACGCGGCCTCCACCGCATCGGCCAGCCGCGACACGATCTCCGACAGATCCGCCGCCGTCGCAATGAAGGGCGGCGCCAGCAGCACGTGGTCGCCGTACTGCCCGTCGATCGTCCCGCCCATCGGGTAGACCATCAGCCCGTTCTCCATCGCCTTGGCCTTGATCGCCGCGTGCAGCTTGCGCTCCGGCGCGAAGGGTGCCTTGGTGACGCGGTCCTGCACGAACTCCAGCGCCAGGAACATGCCGCGCCCGCGGATGTCGCCCACGTGCTCATGGGTGCCGAACACGTCGCCCAGCATGCGCCGCAGCGTGGCCCCGCGGCTGCGCACCCGCCCGAGGAGGTCGTCGCGCTCGATCACCTTCTGAACTTCCAGCGCCGCCGCCGCGGCCACCGGATGCCCGATGTAGGTGTGCCCGTGCTGGAACATGCCGCTGCCGCTGCGCAGGCAGTCGATGATGGTCTGGTGCGCCAGCACCGCGCCGATCGGCTGGTAGCCCGCGCCCAGTCCCTTGGCGATCGCGATAATGTCCGGCGCCACGCCGTCCTGCTCGATCGCGTACATGGTGCCGGTGCGGCCCATCCCGCACATCACCTCGTCGGCGATGAACAGGATGCGGTAGCGGTCGCAGATGTCGCGCACGCCCCGGAAGTAGCCCGGCGTTGGTGGGATCGCGCCGCCGGTGGCGCCCACCACCGGCTCGGCGACGAAAGCGATGATGTTCTCGGGGCCGGCCTTGAGGATGTTGGTCTCCAGCTCGTCGAGCAGGCCGGCGGTGTAGTCGTCCACGCTCTGGTGGGCGGCGCGGCCGCGGTATTCGTAGCAGGCGCTCACCCGTACGGTGTCCATCAGCAGCGGCGCGAAGGCCTTGCGGCGCCACTCGTTGCCGCCCACCGCCAGCGCGCCCAGGGTGTTGCCGTGGTAGCTCTGGCGCCGCGCCATGAACAGGTGGCGCTGCGGCTCGCCCGCCTCCACCCAGTACTGGCGCGCCAGCTTGAGCGCCGTCTCCATCGCTTCCGAGCCGCCCGAGACCAGATAGACGCCGCCGATGTCCTGCGGCGCCCCGGCAATCAGGCGGTCGGCCAGCTCCTCGGCCGCGTCGGTGGTGAAGAAGGCGGTGTGGGCATAGGCGCAGCGGTCGATCTGGCGGTGCATGGCGGCGATCACGTCCGGGTGGCCGTGGCCCAGCGAGGACACGGCGGCCCCGCCGCTGGCGTCGATGTAGATGCGCCCGGCCTTGTCGCGCATGCGGATACCGTCGGCGGACACCGCGGTCGGCGGCACCTGGCGCAGGTTGCGGTGGAGGATATGGCTCATTGCGGCTCCTTGGTCAGAACAAGAGTTTGACAATAAGCGTGCCCGGCGCCGGTTCTTTTGATTTTCGACGGACGCTGTGCAATTATTTTCCAATTACAACACGCTTTTCTCGCCAGCTTCCACGCCATGACCGACCGACTCGGACCGATTGCGCTCGCGGACATGACCCCGGACCAGCGCGCCGCGGCGCAGGCCATCGTCGACGGGCCGCGCGGGGCGGTGTACGGCCCCTTCGTGCCGCTGCTGCGCAGTCCGGAGCTGATGGAATACGCCCAGCGCATGGGCGAGTACCTGCGCTACCGCAGCGCGATCGGGGTGCGGCTGTCGGAGCTGGCGATCCTGGTCACGGCGCGCCAGTGGAACCAGCAGGTCGAATGGGCGATCCACGCGCCGATCGCGGCCCAGGTGGGCATCCCGGCCTCGGTGATCCATGCGATCGCCGAGCGGCGCAGACCAGGCGACATGCTGGTGGACGAAGCGGTGGTGCACGACTTCTGTGTCGAGCTGCACGAGGGGAAATCGGTGTCGGACCGGGTGTATGCCGACGCGCTCGCGCTGTTCGGCGAGCACGGCGTGGTCGATCTCATGGGGATCAACGGGTATTACACCTTCCTGGCCATGGTGATGAACACGGCCAGGACGGCGGTGCCGGCAGGCTGCGAGGCGCGCTTGCCGGACTAGCGTTTTGGCGCTGGTGGCTGCGGCACGAACTTGGGTCCCGGCCTGCGCCGGGACGACGTTGTTCTAGTTCGCTGGAATCCGAATCCGTTAAAGCCACAGGCCCAAAAAACCGTCATCCCGGCGAAGGCCGGGATCCAATTGCAGGCATACCGCCGGCTTCAATTACTTAGGAAACGCCACCACTTCCTGTTGCTGCTCTCCCAGGCCGGCGATGCCGAGACGGAGCTTGTCGCCCTTCTTCAGGAAACGCTGCGGCGAACGCCCCATGCCCACACCCGGCGGCGTGCCGGTGGTGATGATGTCGCCTGGTTCCAGCGTCATGAAGCGCGACACGTAGCTGACGATTTGCGCCACCGTGAAGATCATGTTCGCCGTATTCCCGGTCTGCATGCGCTTGCCGTTCAGTTCCAGGTAGAGGTCCAGGTCCTGCACGTCGTAGATTTCGTCGCGCGTCACCAGGAAGGGGCCGACCGGACCGAAGGTGTCGCAGCCCTTGCCCTTGTCCCACTGCGAGCCCATCTCGAACTGGTAGGCGCGCTCGGACACGTCGTTGACCACGCAGTAGCCGGCCACGTACTTGAGCGCCTCGTCTTCGCTCACGTACTGCGCGCGGGCGCCGATCACCACGCCCAGTTCGACTTCCCAGTCGGTCTTCTTCGAGCCCTTGGGCAGCTGGACCGGGTCGTCCGGGCCGGACAGGCTGCTGATCGCCTTGTTGAAGAAGATCGGCTCCTTCGGCACCTCGGCGCCCGTCTCGGCGGCGTGGTCGGCATAGTTCATGCCGATGCCGATGAACTTGCCGACGCCCTTGACCGGCACGCCCAGACGCGGATTGCCGCGCACCAGCGGCAGCGTCTTCCAGTCGATCTTCGCCAACTTGCGCAGCGCCTTGTCCGAGAGCTGCGACGCGTCGATGTCGTCGATGATCCCGGACAGGTCGCGCAAGCGGCCCTCTTCGTCGAACAGGCCCGGCTTTTCCTTGCCCGGGCGGCCATAGCGCACCAATCTCATTCTTGTCTTCCTTGTATATCAAACGCCGAACACGCCCAGCATGGGCCTGCGGGCGATGATACCAAGGATCGGGCAGCCAGGTTATTGGCTGAGCAGATAGGCGCTGATGTCGAGCGCATCACGTTCGCTCACGCCCATGTTCGGCATGGCGGTATTCGGGTCGATCGATTGCGGATCGCGGATCCAGCGCACCAGGCCGGCCTGGTCGTTCGGCACCGATCCCGCCAGCACCTTGCGCTCGGCCATGCCTTCGAGCGGCCGGCCGACATAGACCTTCGAGCCGGGCACGCCGGGGATCATATGGCAGGCCTGGCAGGCGTACTGCGTCACGGCGATCTTGCCGCGCTCCGGGTCGCCCTGCACGCCGACCGGCGGCCGCTTGGGCGAGCAGGCGGCCAGGCCCGCCAGCACCAGCACTGCCGCAATGCGCAGGAAGCTCATTTCGCGCCTCCCTGCGCCAGCGCCTGTGCGCCGGGCTGCGCCATGCTGGCGCGGAAATCCTGCGCGCGCATCGCCGGCATGGCCGTCACGAAGGCCACCACCGCCCAGATCTCGTTCTCGCCCAGGTGGTATTCCCAGGCCGGCATGCCGCTCATCTTGATGCCGTGCTTCGTGATCCAGTACAGCTCGCGCGCTTCCCAGTGCTGGGTGGCGTCCATGAGCGGCCCCGGAATCGGCTGCATGCTCATGCCGATGGTGGACTGGGCCACGCCCGGGCCGCCATGGCATTGCAGGCATTTGTCGCGGTAGACCGCGGCGCCGAGGCGCAGTTGCTGCTCGCCCCCGAGGCGCGGCACCCGCACGTCGCGCGCATGGTGGCGCACCGAATTCGCCATGCCCTCCTCCAGCACCCGGTACACGAAGGGGAAATGCTGGGCGGTGGCGCCGATGTTGTACCAGCCGCCGTATAGCACCGCGAGGCCGGCCGCACCCGCGGCGGCGGCGGCCGCGAGCAGCGTCAATGCAGCGGTCTTCACGATCAGCCGTTGGCGGTTGGAGAGCATGTCAAAGCTGCGTCCGATTGGATTCGTTAAAAAAAATGCATTGTTATTTATGTATTATAAGAGCCACTTCACAATGTCGAGTTTCAAACGTGCGCCCCCGTCCTTACCGCGAATCTCTCCGCAGCGCCACACAGGCTGCATGGATGCTGGCTTGTGCCGTCTTGCTCGCCGGGTGCAAGGACGACGCACGCTCGGTCGTTCCCGGCGGCGACGTGCGGCTGGGATTGCGGCTGGTCACCCAGTACCAGTGCGGCGCCTGCCACGTGATCCCGGGCGTGCAGGGCGCGGACGGCAAGTCGGACGACGCCGGCCCTTCGCTCGAGTATATCGGCCGCCTGAGCTACATCGCCGGCGGCATCCCCAACCAGCCCGCCAACATGGTGCAATGGCTGCGCGTGCCGCATGCCGTCAAGCCCGGCACCGAGATGCCGCCCATGGGGCTCACGGAACAGGAAGCGCGCCACATGGCCGCCTTCCTGTACACCCTGAGGTGAGCCGATGAGCGGCACCCTGCATTCCGTCCTGCACCCGGCCGGCTGGGACGCGGCCATCATCAGCCAGTTCGCCTGGGTGATGTTCGGCGCCGGCGCCCTGATCTTCGTCGCCGTGATGGCGCTGCTGTTCCTTAGCCTGCGGCGCCAAGGGGAACGCCAACGCCGGCCGGCACGCGCGCTGCTGTGGATCGGGGGTGGGGGCATCGCCTTCCCGGTGGTGGTGCTCACCGCGCTCCTGGGGTGGAGCACCTGGCGCAGCGCCCAGCTGGCGCCGCAGACTTCGCGCGACGCGCTCACCATCTCGGTCACCGCCAAGATGTGGTGGTGGGAAGTGCGCTACCACGACCCGGCGAGCGGACGCGAGATCGCCACCGCCAACGAAATCCACATCCCGGTCGGCCGCAAGGTCTACCTGGGCCTGAACTCGGCCGACGTGATCCACAGCCTGTGGGTGCCTTCGCTGGCCGGCAAGCGCGACATGGTTCCGGGACGCGTCACCGGCCTGACGCTGCGCGCCGACAAGCCGGGCATCTACCGCGGCCAGTGCGCCGAATACTGCGGCGCCCAGCATGCGAAGATGGCGCTGCACGTGGTGGCCCTGGCGCCGCAGGAATTCGAGGCCTGGCTGGCGCGCCAGGCGCAGCCGGCCCGGCCCGCCGACAACGCGATCCTCGAGCAGGGCCGCGCCGCCTTCATGGCGCAGCGCTGCCAGGCCTGCCACACGATCCGCGGCGTGGCCGAAGGATCGCGCCTGGGCCCGGACCTGACCCACGTCGGCAGCCGCATGCACATCGGCGCCGGCGCCCTGCGCAATCACCGCGACACGCTTGGCGGCTGGATCGCCGACCCGCAGGCCGCCAAGCCCGGCGTCTTCATGCCCGGCTCGCAAGACCTCGACCGCGACACGCTGCGCGCGCTGGCCACCTACCTCGAGCACCTGAAATGAACGAGCACGCCGTGTCCACGCCCCTGCCCAATACCCTTCCCCGGCCCGAGGGCGAGTTCGAGCGCCTGAAGGAAGTCTGGCGCACGCCCACCGGCTGGCGCTTCTTCACCTCGGTGAACAACACCAGCATCGGCCTGCTCTACATCGGCACCGCCCTGCTGTTCTTCATCCTGGCCGGCATCCTGGCGCTCGTCATGCGGGTCCAGCTGGCGGTGCCCGACAATACCCTGCTCAGCCCCGGCACCTACAACCAGGTCTTCACCATGCACGGCACGGTGATGATGTTCCTGTTCGCGATCCCGATCGTCGAGGCCTTGGCCGTCTACCTGCTGCCCAACATGCTGGGCGCGCGCGACCTGCCCTTTCCGCGCCTGTCCGCCTATGCCTACTGGGCCTATGCCTTCGGCGGCCTGGCCTTCTTCTGCACCATCTTCGTGGGGCTGGCGCCGGACGGCGGCTGGTTCATGTACCCGCCCTACACCGGCAACACCTATTCGCCGGGCCTGAACGCCGACTTCTGGCTGCTGGGGATCGGCTTCATCGAGATCTCGGCGATCGCCGGCGCGATCGAGCTGATCATCGGCATCCTGTTCACGCGCGCACCCGGCATGACGCTGCGCCGGATGCCGGTGTACGCCTGGGCCATGCTGGTGGTGGCGGTGATGATCGTGTTCGCCTTCCCGGCCGTGATCGCCGGCACCGCCCTGCTGGAACTGGAGCGTGCCTTCGACTGGCCCTTCTTCATCGCCGAGCGCGGCGGCGACCCGATCCTGTGGCAGCACCTGTTCTGGTTCTTCGGGCACCCCGAGGTCTACATCATCTTCCTGCCGGCCGCCGGCATGGTCTCGACCATGATCCCGACCATCGCCGGCACCCCGCTGGTGGGCCGGCGCGCCATCATCGTGGCCCTGGTGGGCGTCGGCTTCTTCAGCTTCGGGCTGTGGGCCCACCACATGTTCACCTCCGGCCTGGGCGTGCTGGAGATGAGCTTCATCTCGGCCGCCAGCATGGCGGTGGCGATCCCGACCGGCATCCAGGTGTTCGCCTGGATCGCCACGCTCTGGAACGGACGGGTGCGCATGACGTCTCCGGCGCTGTTCCTGATGGGCTTCATGTTCATCTTCGTGCTGGGCGGCCTGACCGGGGTGATGGTCGCGGTGATTCCGTTCGACTGGCAGGTGCACGACACCTACTTCATCGTGGCCCACCTGCACTACGTCCTGATCGGCGGCATGGTGTTCCCGGTGTTCGCCGCCATGTACTACTGGCTCCCGCTGGTCAAGGGCCAGCCCCTGTCCGAGAAGCTGGGGCGCTGGGTGTTCTGGACGATGTTCGGCGGCTTCAACCTGGCCTTCTTCCCGATGCACATCACCGGCCTGTACGGCATGCCGCGCCGGGTCTACACCTATGACGCGCATCTCGGCTGGGATTTCCTGAACATGCTGTCGACGGTCGGCGCCTTCATCTTCGCCTTCGGCGTCCTGCTGTTCATCGTCGACGCCGTGCGCGCGCTGCGCCGGCCGGAAAAGGAAGTCGGCAATCCGTGGAACGCCCCCACCCTCGAATGGCTGCCGTCGGAATCCTACGGCAACCGCAGCATCCCGCGCATCCACTCGACCAATCCGCTGTGGGACCAGCCGACGTTGTCGGACGAGGTCGAGCGCGGCCAGCACTACCTGCCCGGCACCGCCACCGGCCTGCGCGAGACCATCGCCACCAGCCCGGTCAAGGCCGAGCCGCGCTACCTGATGGTGCTGCCGGGCGACAGCTGGCTGCCGGTCATCGCCGCCCTCGGCACCGCCGGCTTCTTCCTGCTGCTGACGGTGAAGGCGATCCTGCCGGCTTTCATCTTCGGCGTGATGGCGGTGGGCGGCACCATCGCCTGGCTGTGGGAATCGGACCGCAAGCCGCCGATCGAGCAGGCGCGGGTCGCCGACGACCTGGTGCTGCCGGTGAACGCCAAGACCACGGCCTCGCAGTCGTGGTGGGGAACGATGGTGATGCTGGTCGTCGACGCCTGCATCTTCGCGTCCTTCGGCTACGCCTATATCCACGTGTCGATGCGGCTGCAGGTCTGCCCGCCGCCGGGCGCGGCCCTGCCGGAACTGTCCTCGCAGCTGGTCTCCGCCGGCCTCTTGGCGTCCAGTTCGGTGCTGATGCTGCTTGCCGTGCGCGCGCTCGGCAAGCGCCGCCTGCCCTGGCTGGTGCTGCTGGCGCTGGGCGCTACCACCGCCTCCTTCCTGTTCGACCTGCGCGGCCACCAGTTCGCCGGCCTCGACCCGACGGCCAACGCCTGGAGCGCCGCGATCGGCGGGCTGCTCGGCTACCAGGGCCTGCACGTGGTGGTGCTGGCCATCGCCGGCCCCTACCTGGTGCTGCGCGCCTGGCGCGGCCACCTGGGCGAGCGCAGCCGCGCGACGCTCGACAACGTCGCCCTGCTCTGGCACTACACGACGCTGCAGGGCCTGGCCGGCATGGCGCTGGTGCATGGCCTGCCGGCGCTGATGCCGTGGCTGATGGAGTAAACCATGCAAGACCATTTCTTCAGGCAGCTCCTGCGCGGCATCCTGCCCCTGCTGGTATGGGCGGCGCACTTCACCTTCTGCTACCTGCTGGCGGCGGCGCAGTGCACCCCGGCGGCGATGCGCTCGGCCGGACCGAACCGGATGCTGCTGGGGATCGCGACCGCGGCGGCGCTGGCCATCTGCCTGTGGCTGGCCTGGCGCGAGCGCGGCATCCTGCGCGATGCGAAGGGTGCCGCGCTGCTCGACTGGGCGGCGGCGCTCGGTGCGGTGCTGGCCTTCGTGGGGATTCTGTGGACCGGGATGCCGATCCTGCTCGTGAGCGGGTGTGCGTGATTGGGGATGCTTGATTAATGCACGGCCGGCGTGATGCGCCAGACCACGTTGCCGACGTCGTCCGCCACCAGGATCGCCCCCTTCCCGTCCACCGCCACCCCGACCGGACGCCCCTGCGCCTCGCCGTCCTTGTTGACGAAACCGCTGAGCAGCTCAACCGGCTGGCCGGCCGGCTTGCCATCCTTGAACGGCACGTACACCACGTTGTAGCCCGACAGCGGCCTGCGGTTCCAGGAACCGTGCTGGCCGATGATGGCGCCATTCGCGAATTGCGGCAGCAGCGTGCCGGTGTAGAAGGCCAGGCCCAGCGCCGCCACGTGGGCGCCCAGTGCATAGTCCGGCACGATCGCCCTGGCCACCAGGTCCGGGCGCTGCGGCGTGACGCGTGCGTCCACGTGGCGCCCGTACCAGCTGTAGGGCCAGCCGTAGAAGCCGCCCTCCTTCACGGAGGTCAGGTAGTCCGGCACCAGGTCGCTGCCGATCTCGTCGCGTTCGTTCACCACCGTCCACAAGACCCCGGTTTCCGGATGCCAGGCCAGGCCGTTCGGATTGCGCAGGCCGGAGGCGAACAGGCGGCGCTCGCCGCTGGCGATGTCCACTTCGAGGATGGCGGCGCGGTCCGCTTCCTGGTCCATGCCGTTCTCGGCCACGTTGCTGTTCGAACCCGACGTCGCATACAGCTTGCGCCCGTCCTGGCTGGCGACGATGTTCTTGGTCCAGTGGTGGTTCAGCGGCCCGCCCGGCAGCGGCGCCACCGGCTCTGCCTTCGCGCCGATCGCGGTATCGCCGGCGCGGTAGGGAAAGCGCACGATGCCGTCGGTGTTCGCCACGTACAGCTTGTCGCCGACTAGCGCCATGCCGAAGGGCGAATTCAGGCCCTTCAGGAACACGGTCTTCAGTTCCGCCACGCCATCGCCGTCGGCGTCGCGCAGCAGCGTGATGCGGTTGGCGCTGGGCACGCCCGCGCCCGCCCTTTCCATCACCTTTTTCTGGACCCAGGCCTTGATGCCCTTCTTGGCCGGCTGCGGCGGCGCATTGCTCTCGGCGACCAGCACGTCGCCATTGGGCAGCACGTGGAGCCAGCGCGGATGGTCGAGGCCGGAAGCGTAGGCCTGCACCGCCAGCCCCGCCGCCGGCACCGGCTTGGCGCCCTGCGGCCAGCCCTTCGCGGGGGCGATGTCCACGGTCGGGATCAGGGAACTGACCGGCGACACCAGCACCGGGTGCGACCCGACGTCGGCGCCGGGGGACAGCGTGGAGCGGTCGCCGCAGGCGGCCAGCAACAGGAGCATGGCGCCGCTGGACAGGCGGGGCAGGAGGTGGTCGCGCATGGCTTTTCTCGGTGGGGGCGGACAGCACGATACTAGCCAATCCGGCAATATCGCGCCATCCTTTACCAGGGAAAGAAGCCGTTCAGGTGGGCACCGCCTGGACCTCCTCGACCTCCCCGGCCGCTCGGGCAGCCTGGCTCCGGCGCCGGCGCACGAAGCCGACCAGGCCCGGCAGCTGCACCAGCACCAGCACCGCGAAGGCCATCCGGTAGGCCATTGCCGGGACATTTCCCGCATCGTCCAGGGGCCACAGGCCGACCAGCAGGCCAAAGCCCGCCTGCACCACGAAGGCGCCGATGAAGATCAGGAGGTTCAGGCAAGTCGCGGCGCGCCCGGTCAGCTCGCGCGGCATCGACTGCGCGATGATGGCGTACTCGATTCCCGTAATGGTCCCGACCAGCGTGAACAGCACCGACAGCAGCTGGAAGCTCGGCTTGTAGTTGAGCACGAAGGCGGCCTGCACCAGCAGGAAGACGGCGATGCCGGCGGCGGCGACGTCCAGCGGGGCGATGCCGCGCCTGCCGGCCCACTCGGTGATCATGCCCACCGCGATGGCGCCGAAGATCACCGACGCCATTCCCATGTAGAGCAGGTAGGCGACCGCGTCGTCCGGGAAGCGCGCGACGTCCGACAGCCAGCGCCCGATCCACAGTCCCTGGATGCCGAAGAACACCGCATGCGGGATCAGGACCAGCGAGGCCGTGGTGCGGAACACCGGCGCGCGGAACACCTCGCGCAGCGCCTGCCCCAGCGGTCCGCGCTTTCCCGCGGTCCCGCTTTTACCCTCCTCCTTGCGGGGGTACACCAGCGCGATCAGCAGGCCCGAACATGCCGTCAGGCCGGCCAGGATGGCGAACAGGCCGCGCCAATCGGTATAGTCGAGCACCAGCCGCACCGGCATGGTCGCGCTGGCGGCGCCGAGCCCGCCCACCGCGATCAGGTAGCCGTGCACCGAAGGCAGCTTGCTCGGCGTGATCCAGGTGGACACCGCCTTCACCGCCGCCATGAAGCAGCCGCCCAGGCCCAGGCCCATGACGGCGCGCGCCACCAGCAGCTGCCCGAAGCCGGTGCCGCGCGCGAACAGCAGCGCGCCGAGCGCGCCGACCAGCATCATCGCCAGCTGCACCCGGCGCGGCCCCCAGCGGTCGAGGGCGATCCCGACCGGCAACTGGACCAGCGCGAAGGCAAAGAAGAAGGCGCTGGTGAGCAGTCCCAGCTCCCCCGGGGTGAGCGCGAGCGCCCCCATCAGGTCGGGAGCGAGCACCGCGTTCACGTTGCGCAGCAGCGTCGACAGGTAGTGTCCCAGCGCGAACGGCAGGAACACGTAGAAAAAAACCGCCACGCCGGTCAGGCGTGGCGTGGTGGCGGTTTCCTGCATAGGCCAGGTCCCGGTTTGGGGTTGCGTGGATGCGCGTGTCGGATTCAGGCCGCGTCCTGGGTGGCGCCGCCGCGTAGCTGCCCCGCCGGCACCAGCGGAATGACGCGTCCGCCGGGCCCGCGCAGCGGGCCTTCGTTTTCCTGCTCGAAGAAGAACTTGTCGCGCCCGAAGGCCGGCTTGAGGTGGTCGAGCCAGGTGGCGTCCGGATCGTACTTGGCGAAGAAGGGACGGCGCACCCATTCCGGGTTGCGGGCCTGCAGGAACTGCAGCGCGAACAGCTTCTCGCCATTGATCGTGACCACGCCGTCGATCACCACCTTGCCCGGGAAGGCGCTCATCGAGGGGCCGCGCACGGTGCGCGACAGGCCCGACACCATCGAGTAGGCCTCCTGGAAGATCTGGTGCGCGCGCGCCAGCGGCAGCGAGAAATAGTCGCGCGGGCCGGTGTCGCGCTCGACGAACATGTAGTACGGGATGGCGCCCAGGCGCACGCCGGTGGTCCACAGCTCGGCCCAGCTCTTCGGGTCTTCGTTGATGTGGCGGATCAGGGGACCCTGCATGCGCAGCGTGGCGCCGGTGCCGACGATGCGCTTGACCGCCTGTTGGGCGATCGGATGGCGCAGCTCGACCGCATGGTTGTAGTGGCCCATGATCGCCAGGTTCTTGCCGGACCGGACCACCTTCTCGAACAGGCGCATCAGGTCGTCGCTGTCCTTGTCCGACACGAAGCGCTGCGGCCAGTAGGCCACCGACTTGGTGCCGATGCGGATGTTCTGGATGTGGGCCAGGTTCGGCTCGAGCAGCGGTTCCAGGAACTCGGCCAGCGAACGCGTGTTCATGATCATCGGGTCGCCGCCGGTGATCAGGACGTCGGTGACGTCTTTATGGGTCTCGAGGTAGGACACCAGCTCGCTGCATTCGCGCGCATCGAACTTCATGTCGTCCATGCCGACGAACTGCGGCCAGCGGAAGCAGAAGGTGCAGTAGGCATGGCAGGTCTGGCCCGAGCTCGGGAAGAACAGCACGGTTTCCTTGTACTTGTGCTGCAGGCCCTTGAGCGGCGCGTCGTTCACGCGCGGGACGTTGTGCGTCATCTGGCCGGCCGGGTGCGGGTTCATGCGCATGCGGATGCCGTGCACCAGCTTGGCGATGGCCGCATCGTCCTTCTTGTACAGCACCAGGTCGCGCAGCTGTTCGTATTCGCTGGCGGGCAGCATGTCGCGGTGCGGGAAGGTCAGCCGGTAGATCGGATCGTCCGGCACCTTGTCCCAGTCGATCAGCTCCTCCAGCACGTAGGCGTTCACCCGGAACGGCAGCACATGGGACACCACCTGCACGGCTTCCTGCAGCTCCGGCGTCAGCCATTGCCATTGGCGCGCCGTGTGGATCGTCTGGCGGGTATAGGGCTTGAACTTGGAGGGCGTCGATTCGGTCATGATCACGGGAATTCTCCAGGAAACGAGGAATGAATTAGTCGGCGTGGGTAAAACGTTGCCGGTAAGAATTCATCTTACGTTGCGGAAAACCCGCGAGAATTGCCGCCAATCAATCGGATTGTTCCTACGGTGGGGGTTAAAACAAGAGAGAGGCAAAACGGGACAAACACCGGACAGGTCGGCCCGGAAAACCACGTTCCGGGCCGTTCATGCAGGCTTATCGCGGCGCTCGGCGGCGCATCCATTCGGCGAAGTGCCGGCCGACCAGCAGGTCGCCGTCATAGCTCAGGTGGTGGGTGTCGCGGTACATCAGGCGTCCGTCGACCATGGCGTGGCAGTGGCGCTCGTCGCACAACGGCTCGGCCGCGTCGAACCACGCGATTTGCGGGAATTCCGTGGCCAGTTGCCGCACATACTGCCGGTGCTCGATCAATCCGCGTTCCCATTCGGCGCGCGTGATCGCGCACGGCATCCGGGTTGCCGAGCTGGCCACGCCGGCGCGCTTGATGCACGAGCGCGGGTCGAAGTCGAGCGCCGGAACGTCGTTCATGACGATCACGTGCTTGCCGGCGGCGAGCATGCGGCGGAAGGTTTCGCGCGCCGCCGGGAAGAACGCCATCTCGTCGGGCTTGGTGGAGAAGCGCCGGATGGTCGAGACCACGATGGTCTTCACGGAAGGCGTGCCGATCGCCTGCTCCAGCATCGGCTGGGTCACCTGCTGGAAGGGATCGTCCTTCGGATCGAGGCCCCAGTAAGGGACGCGGGTGCCGAGCATCAGGAGGTTCTCGCCGATGCTGCTGTAGTACTCCGTCAGGCCGGCGACGACGTGGTAGGCGTGGCTGTCGCCCACCAGCACCACGGTCGGGTCCTTCGCCACGTCGGCCTGCAGGCAGTATTCGTAGGGCGAATCGAAACCGTAGCGCTTCTTGCAGGCCTCGGCATTGGCCTTGTCCTCGACCAGCACCAGGGCCTGCTGGTTGGCCAGGTTGTCCTGGACCGGCTTGCGCGTCGGCAGGCCGTGGTTCAGGTAGATGTAGCCGCCGACGGCGGCGCAGGCAAGCATCGCGACGCTCAAGCCCGCGACCTTGGCGCGGCCGGCGCCGGCGCGCAGCGGGCGCTCCACCATCCGGTAGGTCAGCCAGGCCAGCAGCAGGGCCAGCAGCACCGCAGCGGCGCGGATGGCGGGCGCCGGCTCGCCCGACTCGACGATCCGGGCAAAGGACAGCAGCGGCCAATGCCACAGATAGAGCGGATAGCTGACCAGCCCGATCCAGACCATGAGGCGGTTCGACAGCAACACGCGGTTGAACCAGGCCTGCGGTCCGGCGCCGATGAGCAGGAGCGCGCCCAGCGCGGGCAACAGCGCGCGCCAGCCGGGGAACTGGTCGTCCCGCGTGATCAGGGCCAGGCCGGCGGCCAGCAGGGCGGCGCCCAGCCAGGCGAGCAGGTTCGCCAGGTACGGGGCCGGCGCCGGGCGCGCAGCCGCGCCGGGGCGCGCGTGCAGGCAGGCCAGGCCGGCGCCCAGCAGCAGCTCCCAGGCGCGGCTGGCGGGGGAATAGAAGGTGGCGCTGGGGTGGGCTGCAATGCCGCCCAGGTTGACGGCGAACGAGACCAGCGCCAGCACGGCGGCAACCGCCAGCAGATTGGTGCGCAGCCGCCAGCCCAGCAGGAGGACGACGGGCCACAGGATATAGAACTGCTCTTCGATGCCGAGCGACCACAGGTGCAGCAGCGGCTTGGTGTCGGCCGCGGTGTCGAAGTAGCCGACCTGGGCCCAATAGAAGAAGTTGGCCGCGAAGCCGGCGCCGCCCACCACGTGCTTGCCGAGCTGCTGGTATTCGTCCGGGAACAGGGCCAGCCAGCCGAAGGCCAGGCAGGACGCGAGCACCAGCGCCAGCGCCGGAAAGATGCGCCGCACGCGGCGCGCGTAGAAGCCGGCGAAGCTGAAGCTGCCCTGCTGCAGCTCGCGCAGCAGGATGCCGGTGATCAGGAAGCCGGAAATGACGAAGAAGACGTCGACGCCGACGAAACCGCCGCGCAGCGCGGCCGGGAAGGCGTGGAACAGCACCACCGACAGCACCGCGACGGCGCGCAGGCCGTCGATGTCACGGCGGTAGGCCAGGTGCCCCTGCGTATTGCCAGGTTGTCCCGGTTGGGCACCGAAGGGAATCTGTTTCTCTAGCTTCATGCCGGCTCGTCGACAAAGCTGACGATTCTACATGAGCTGTTTGCATTGAAACAACGATTGAAACAAGGCTATCTGCCTGAAAACAACATGCGCGTTGATTTGCATGCATGGTGGGTAGACGCAGCCCATCAGCATCGACTGACACCAATGTGCAACGTTCCTACCCCGACTCCGCAATGCGATTGCGCGATCGCAATTCCCCGCTATCCCAGCCCGGTACATTTGCCAATGCACTTTAGCAATATTGATCCCAGAACATTCACTCAAGGAGTCAACATGAAACTGTTCGCCACCACCGCCGCCCTGTGCCTGGCCATCGCCGCCACGCCAGCCCTCGCCAATGGCCCGACCGAGAAGGATGCCATCGCGATGGTCGAGCGCGGCGTTGCCCTGGTCAAGGCCAAGGGCAAGGACGAGATGATGAAGAAGATTAACGCGAAGGATGCGGAATACGTCCAGGGCGAGCTGTACATCGACATGCGTGACCTGAAGACCGGCATCGTGCTGGCCCACCCCTACAACCCCTCGATCGTCGGCAAGGACCTGACCGACGTGCCGGATGCGAACGGCAAGAAGTATCGCCGCGAGATCATCGAACTGGCCGCCGCCAAGGGCAAGGGCTGGGTCGACTACCAGTACAAGAATCCGACCAGCGGCAAGATCGAGCCGAAGACGACCTTCATCCAGCGCGTCGACGACGTGGTGCTGGAAGCCGGCATCTACAAGAAGTGATTCGAGACAAACGTTCGTCCACGCCCGGAGTCAAGCATGCTGAACAAACTGCGAATCGGCCCGAAACTCCTGCTGGCTCCGGGCCTGGTGCTGGTGCTGCTGACGCTGCTGTCGGCGGCCGCCTATTACGGCATGGTGCGCCAGAACGCCTCGCTCGAGCACATGGTGCAGGTGCGCGCCGCGCGCTTGCAGGCCGTGGCCGACGTGGCGGGCGAAGCGCGCTTCGCGCATGCCAACATCTACCAGCTGCTGGCCTGGGTGAACGGCAGCTTCGCGAAGAACCGCCTGGACGCCCTGACCGCCGACATCCACAAGAAGCACGCGGCGGTCAAGAGCAAGCTGGACGAACTGTCGAAGGGCGCCGCGCCAAGCGAGCGCGCCCCGATCGAGAATGCCGTCACGGCGCTGGCGAGCTACCGCAAGCTGGTGGCCGAAACCATTGAACTGGCCCAGGTCGACCAGTCGATCGCCACCAACTCGATGCAGAAGGCCGAGAAGCAGTTCCTCGCCCTCGATAGCGGCCTGCAGAACCTGGCGGCGCTGGAGAAGAAGCTGAGCGTGGAAGCGCATGCCGCCGCCAAGGCCGAGTTCCGCACCCTTGGCCTGAGCATGGCCGGCCTGGTGCTGCTGTCGATCGCCTTGTCCCTGGTGGTGACGATGCTGGTGCGGCGCGCGATGCTGGCCGACATCCATTCGATCGCCACGGTGGTGAACGACCTGGCCGAGGGCCGCCTGCGCCCGTCCGGCACGCCCGGCGCCGGGCGCGACGAGATCGCCGACACCTCGCGCGCGCTCGACCACTCCATCTCGCGCCTGAACGGCGCCCTGCACAGCATCCTGCACTCGGTGCGCTCGATCGACACCGCCTCGAAGGAAATCGCGAGCGGCAACCTGGACCTGTCGACCCGCACCGAACTGCAGGCCGGTTCGCTCGAGCAGACCGCCAGCACCATGGAAGAACTGACCACGGCGGTGAAGGAAAACGCCAACAACGCGCGCCTGGCCTCGAGCCTCGCGGCCGAGGCGCAGCAGTTGGCGTCGAACGGCGGCCAGGCGGTCGGGCGCGCGGTGGCGACCATGGAATCGATCCAGGCGAGCTCGCGCAAGATCGTCGAGATCACCAGCGTCATCGACGGCATCTCCTTCCAGACCAACCTGCTGGCCCTGAACGCCGCGGTGGAAGCGGCGCGCGCCGGCGAGCAGGGACGCGGCTTCGCGGTGGTGGCCGCCGAAGTGCGCACGCTGGCCCAGCGTTCGGCGGCGGCGGCGCGCGAGATCAAGGGCCTGATCGCCGACTCGGTGAAGATCATCGAGGACGGCAGCGCCTCGGTGAGCGAAGCCGGCGCCAGCATGGGCGACATCGTCGCCTCGGTGCGCCAGGTGAACGACATCATCGGCCGCATCAGCATCGCCAGCACCGAGCAGGCCGACGGCATCGCCGAAGTGAACAAGGCGGTCGGCCAGATGGACGGCATGACCCAGCAGAACGCGGCGCTGGTCGAGCAGGCCGCGGCCGCGGCGGAAAGCCTGCACGAGCAGACCGTCAACCTGGCCAAGGCGGTGTCGATCTTCAAGTTCGAAGGCAGTGAAGATGCCGGCATCGCGGCGGTCCAGGCCGAGGACGAGCAGGCCGCAGAAGAAGGCGACGAGGGCTTCCAGGGCCTGCACGAGCGGCGCGCGCCCGGCAGTGCCATGCGTGGACGTGCGCTGGCGGCGCTGCCCGCCGCCGGCACGAAGGCGCCGCAGCGCAGGCGCAGCGCCTAAGGCTTGAACGGGCGGCTGACGAAGCGCGAGCCGGCCAGGCCGAAGCGCCAGGGCACGTCCATCGCCTTGGAAATCCCGATGCGCGGCCCGGTCACGACCTCCAGTCCGGGCGGCGCGGCCAGGATCTCGAACGGCGCCTCCGAGATGGCCATGCCGTTGAAGGCGCGGGTGACGCCCAGGGCCTGGCACAGCTTGCCCGGCCCCGAGCACAGCAGCCACTCATCAATCGCATCGCGGCGCCGCCGCATCTCGTCCAGGCCGGCCAGCGGCTCCAGCGCGCGGATCAGGACCCCGGCGCCGTGGCCCTCTTCACGGCACACGAAGTTCAGGCACCAATGGATTCCGTAGGAACGATAGACATAGGCATGGGCAGGCGGACCGAACATCGAGGCGTTGCGCTCGGTGGGGCCGGAAAAGGCATGCGAGGCCGGATCTTCGCGGTCGTAGGCTTCGGTCTCGACGATCCTGCCGCCGACGCCGTCCACCAGCACCGTCACACCGATCAATTGGCGCGCCACGATGTCCGCCGGCTGGGAAAAATCGATTCCTGCTATTGTCGAAATGGCCATGAGCGGATTCTAACCCGGCCTGTCCAAGGGTGTCGCTTTGGTTAAATTGACACAAAATATGATCTTTACGGCAAGCATTTTGCATTGCTTTGCTGCAATAAAATAAGTGCTGGGGTATAGTGGCACGGTTGTACGCTCCCTTCCGCAATTCCTCCTGCCCGCGCTCATGAATACCGTCGCCGATCCCGTCCCGCATCTCGACCAGGTCGATGCCCTGATCAAATCGATCCGCATCCCACCGCGGCCGAGCCTGCTTGCCGACATGCAGCGCGAACTGGCCTCGGAAGACCCCTCCCCCGAAGCGATCGGCAAGATCGTGGCAAGCGACGTCGGCATGTCCGGCGCGCTGCTCAAGCTGGCCAATTCGGCCATCTACGGCGGCCGGCGCAAGGCCAAGTCGATCGAGCAGGCGATCCTGTTCCTGGGGATCAACCAGGTCGCGGCCCTGATGACCGGCCTGCTGGCGCGCCAGGCGATTCCCGCCAACAGCGCCGCGCTGGCCAGCTTCTGGGACATCTCGACCCGGCGCGCCCAGGCCATGGTGTTCCTGTCGCGCCGCCTGCGCATCGGCGAGGCGGACGTGGCCCACACCTTCGGCCTGTTCTGCGACACCGGCGTGCCGCTGCTGATGGAGCGCTTCCCCGACTACGCCGCGACCTATGCGGCAGCCTCGCTGGAAACGCAGCGCGCGTTCACGATGCTCGAGGAGGAGCGCCACTCCACCTCCCACGCGGCGCTCGGCTGCCTGCTGGCGCGCAACTGGGGCCTGTCGGGCGACGTCGGCTGGGCCATCCTGCACCACCACGATTTCGCCGTGCTCGATGACGCCGCGAGCGCCGCCACGGTGCGCTCGCTGGTCGCCCTGTCGGTGCTGGCCGAGAGCGCGATCTGCCGCTACCAGGGCCATGCCGACTCGCTCGAATGGAACAAGGGCGGCGCCGCCGCCTGCGCCTACCTCGGGCTGTCCGACGAGGAAACGGCCGAGCTGCTGGACGAACTGGTGGAAGCCTTCCACGAAGAGTAGAAGGAAGGCTTAGTACATATCTTTACATCACTCCTGTACAGGCGGATACTGCCTGTAAGTACACGCAGTACACCTGGAGTGAGCCATGAAGCGCTTCGCCATCCTGCTGTCGCTGTTTCTTTCCCTGCTGACGGGTTGCGCCAGCGTGCAGCCGGTTACCGCGCCCCTGCCTCCCTTCGCCGACGCGCGCTTCGCGCCGCCAAGCGAAGCGGTCGACGCCAAGGACCTGTTCACCCTCAGCCCGCCGATGCTGTCCTACCTGAACAGCCCGGCCTTCACCAGGCACCTGCGCCAGAGCGGCCCGCGCCGCGGCCTGGTCGAGGCGCTCTACAGCAAGACCGACCTGAAGCTCGAATACGAATCCTCGAAGACCCGCACCGCCGCGGAAACCTACGCGGACCGTTCCGGCAACTGCCTGTCGCTGGTGATCATGACCGCCGCCTTCGCGCGGGAGTTGCGCATGCCGGTGCGCTTTCGCAGCGTGGACGTCGGCAACGACTGGAGCCGCCAGGCGGACCTGTACCTGGGCAGCGCCCACGTCAACGTCGCCATCGGCGAACCGGTCGACAGCGGCTTTCGCAGTAACGGCCTGAACGAATTCCTGGTGGTCGATTTCATCCCGCAGGACGAAGCGAGGCGCCTGCGCGCACGCGAACTGGACGAAGACGACATCGTCGCGCTCTACATGAACAATCGCGCGGCCGAGATGCTGGTGCAGGGCCGCATCGACGACGCCTACTGGTGGGCGCGCGCCGCGGTCGACAAGCGCCCCGGCCTGATCGCGGCGCTCAACACCCTGGCCGTGATCTACAACCGGCACGGCGAGCTGGCGCTGGCCGAACAGACCTACCGCGCGGCCTTGCTGCGCGAGCCCGAGAACGTGATGGTCATGCGCAACCTGCAGCCGGTGCTGGGCACGCTCGGCAAGCACGCCGAAGCCCAGGTGCTGGCGCGGCGCATCGCCAGCATCGAGCCTTTCCCGCCCTATTACCACTTCGACCAGGGCATGCTGGCGCTGCGCGCGGGCGACTTCGACAAGGCGAGAAGCCTGTTCGAGCGCGAGCTGAAACGCGCGCCCTACAACGACGAGTTCCTGTTCTGGCTGGGCGTGACCCACCTGCGCCTGGGCGACGTCCAGCACGCGCGCGAACAGATCGCCAAGGCGGTCGACAACAGCACGCGGCAGGAGATGCGGCAGCTGTATTCGGCCAAGCTGGCGATGTTGCGGCGGGCAAGCGCGACGACGGGGACGATGATCCGCTGATGCGGTCCCGATGAACTGATGCTGCAAGCAGTATTCAGCGCGAGAACAACCACTCTCCATTCGCTTGTTTCTGCACTTCGTGATGGCTCTTTCCGCTTTCTCCACTCGAGTCTGATAGATAGACGACTTCGAAGCGCAGCGTGTTTGCGGATGGCATGGTCCAGCCATGGATGCGCTGTACCGTCAGACACGAGGATTTGTCGTGTCCGCGCATCTGCGGAATCAAACTATGCGGATAGTTATTGTTGGGATAAAGCTTGCCGGGTGCCGCATACACATTTAGGCTGCTCGCGTTGTAACCAGACAAGCATGAATGGATTTTCAGGAAGGGCGCAATAGTGCTCTTCGCTTCCGATATTGCCTGGCCAATCGCCGTATTTGGGGAATTCAATTGCAGCGCTGCGTCTATCTTCGCTGCCTGCGTTTCGGTAACTGGCGCAAGCCCACGTGTTTGAGCCAGCGCATCCGTCGTGGTCAGGAAGATTACCGTCAACAGGACAGAGATGAGCTCAAGGTTCGCTCTGGGGTTCAATCTAGTACTTGTACGAATCTTCTGATCCGCCTTTGAATCCTTGATCTGCAGGTCGACGTTGCTTGCCATGTGATCCCCCTTTGAGGTGACAAATGTCCGAAATGGCCATTATTCGACGCAAATTCCTAAATTCACTTGTGCGCTGACAAGAATCATCACTTCAGGCTCAGCTGAACGAGTACACATGCCCGAATCAAAAGAATGACTGCTGCAATGGCGCCGGCATTGATTTCGGATCCGCAGGCTGGTTTAGTTTCACCCACACCTCTAGCTTCTGCTCGAACTTCATCGCCATGTGCGCCGGTGAACTCGACGGCAGCACGACGCTGCGATAGCCGGCCGCCGCGAACTGCGGCGCGAACTTGCCCGAGGCCTGTCCGTTGAAACCGACTGTTTCCAGCTTTGGACACAGCGTCCTCAAGCGCTCGAAGTCGTTGGCGGCCGGCTTGCGGATAGCGGAGTCGAGGCTGCCTTCGCGCTCGCAGCCGGCCAGCACGTCCCACAGGCCGAAGCGGTGCGCCAGCAAGCGCGGCAATCTCTCCTCATACGGCAGGCTCGCCAGGTCCTCCTTGACCACCGCCGAGATCAGGCGCCAGAACTGGTTTCGCGGGTGGGCATAGTAGCGCCCTGCGGCCAGCGAGGCGGCGCCGGGAAAGCTGCCGAGTACGAGGATGCGCACGTCGGCATCGATGACCGGCGCAAGGCCGGTCAGGGTCGGGGATGTTGCTGTCGTCATGCCGGCATTGTAGCGGCGCCACCGCAAGCGCCGCGCTTGCCTGCCGTGCCGCTTATTTCATCCACACCGCGTAGTTGCTGCCCGAAGTCTGCAGCGTCCAGCCGGCGCCGGGGCTCCAGCTGTTCGGGCCGATCTTCATCGCCAACTGGCGCGAACTGCCGGTGACGATGGCCGCGTACAGGCCCTGGGTGGCGGCCTGGATCGCGACCGGCGAGGTGGAATGGACGCCCGCGGTCCGGCGCGCCTGCATCAGCGCGCTGATCGGCGTCTTCAGGTTCCAGTTGTAGATGTGCGGGTAGTAGACCGTCGGGATGCCCGGATGGCTCAGGATATAGGCATAGCCCTGCATGACCGCGCCGCACGGCACCGGCCAGTGGTTCTGGCCGACGCCGCAGCTCTCCGAGGGGCCGGTATCGTGGTTGTCGACGAAGGTCACGGCCATCGCCGGCCACCAGCCGACGGCGCCCTGCGGCTTGCCCGAGGAATCGCGCAGGCGCCAGTAGTTGCCATTGGCCAGCGCATCGTTGAGCAGGCCCTTGGTCGTGAAGTCGAAAGCGCCGCAGCTATTGCCGGTGCCGTTGATCCAGTTCATGATTTGCTGGCGGTGGGCGTCGATGTTGTTCAGATTGAGGTCGGTCCACAGCTCGCCCACGCAGAACTGGGCGCCGAACGCATTCGCGTACTGCCCGGCATACTGGGCGCCGAAGCCCTTCACGTAATCGAAGCGCAGCCCGCTGAAGCCGACCGGCTTGATGGTGTAGTTGAGCCAGTTGATGATGCCGTTCTGGGTTTCGCCGACGTTGGTGTGGTCGATGTCGCGGCCGGCGTTGAAGCCCGAACCGGTATCGCCGTTCCCCAGCCCGCAGTTGCACTCGTCGTTGTTGGCGATCGTGTAGCGGGTCCAGTTCGGATTGGTGAAATCGGACCAGCCGGTCGAGCCGACCCGGTGGTTGACGACGACGTCGGCGATCGCCCGGATGCCGTTGTTGGTGAAGGCGCGCACCACGTTGGTCAGCTCGGCCGAACTGCCGTAGCTGGAGCTGAGATTGTTCAGTTGGCGCGGCAGGTAGCCTTCTCTCGCCGCCGAGTCGGACGGCGGCGGGAACCAGACATGGCTGAAGCCCATGGCTTTCAGGTCGGCCACGTTGCCGGCCAGGGTGTTGTACCAGTTCGGATTGTTGTATCCCGCCGAATTCCAATGGAAACCTTGCAACAGGACGGCGGAACTGTTGCCGGCCTGGGCCTGCGGCGTGGCGGCGCCGGCATGCATCGACATCGTGAGGGCACTCATTGCGAGCAAGGCTGTAACGCTGACTTTCTTCTTCATGTCTCCTCCGGTTGGTATGGCGGACTGGGTGATGAATGCGGTTCAAGAAAGCGGGTAAGACCGTCAACGGCCATGCAGAGCTGGTAGCTAAACTACCAAATCAATCGACACCGATATGCATACATGGAATTGACGGGGAAATTCTCTGCCCAGCCCCTTACCATGTCAATTGAATTCTGAACATATTCTGTAGTTTTGCTACCAATGCATAAAAAAGCGGCGAGCACTCAGGTACCCGCCGCAAAGGGCAACACTGGAGAGGTAGAACAGGTGCTAGCGCATGGCGACGGCCTTGCCACCGTTGCTGGCGCCGTCCCAGCCGCCGCCCAGGGAACGGATCAGCGCCACCGTGGTCACCGCGCGGTTGCCGCGCAGCTGGACGGCCGTGCGCTCCACCGCCGCCAGGTTGCGCTGGGCGTCCAGCAGTTCCAGATAACTGGAACGACCCGCGTCGTACAACTTTTGCGCCAGTTCGGCCGAACGGCGCGCCGACGACAGCGCCGCATCGATCTGCTCGGCCTGGCCAGCGAGGATGCGCAGGCCGGCCAGGTTGTCCTCGACCTCCGCAAACGCCGTGAGCACGCTCTGGCGGTAGGCGCCCACCGATTCCTCCAGCACCGCGTAACTGGCCTCGACGTTGGCGCGGTTGCGGCCGCCGTCGATGAGCGGCATCGAGGTAAGTAAACCCAGCACCCAGGAGCGGCTGCTCCACTTGAACACTTCCGACATGGCGCCGCCGACGCCGCCCCCGGCCGCGCTGATGCTCAAGGCCGGGAACATCGCACCGCGCGCCACGCCGATGCGGGCATTCGAGGCCTCCATCGCGCGCTGGGCGGCATTGATGTCGGGGCGGCGCTCCAGCAGCGAGGATGGCAGGCCGGCCGGAATCGCGGGCAGCGCGGCGGCATCCAGCAGCGGGCTCTTGCCGGCCACGTAGTGGGATGCTGGTTTACCCAGCAGGACCGCCAACGCATGCTCGGCGCTCGCGCGCTGGCGCTGCAGGCCGATCGCCTCGGCGCGGGCGGTTGCCAGTTCGGTGCGGGCGCGCGACAGGTCGAATTCGCCGATGTCGCCCAGGTCGAAGCGGCGCTGCGTCACCTTCACCGATTCCTCGCGCAGGCGCACGGTCTGCGCCACGGTGTCCAGTTCGGCATCCAGCGCGCGCAGGCGGAAGTAGGTCTGCGCCACGTCCGCCTGCAGGGCCAGCAAGACCGAGCGGTAGTTCGCCTCGATTGTGGCCGCGTCGCCCTGCGCCGCCGCCACGCTCGCCGCCACGCGGCCGAACAGGTCGACCTCGTAGCTGGCGCTGAGGTTCGCCGTGTAGCTGGTCGCCGGCTGGGTTGGAGTGCCTTGCGGCAGGCCGCTGTCGAACGCCGACGGGCGCGCGCGCTGGGCGCCGATGCCGATGCCGACCTGCGGCACCCGCGCCGCCTGCGCGATGCCGGCGATCGCCCTGGCCTGCTTGACGCGGCTGGCCGCCACCGCCAGGTTGGCATTGTTGGCGCCGGCTTCCTCGATCAGGGAAGTCAGGGCCGCGTCCTTGAAGGCCAGCCACCACTGGCCGCGTGGCTGCTGCTCGGCCGGCTGCGCACGCTTCCAGCGCGCCCCCTCGATGCCTTCCACCTCCGCCGGCTGCGACTCACGAAACGCCGCCGGCGTCTCGACGGCCGGCTGCCTGAATGCCGGGGTGGCGCATGCCGTCAGCAGCAGAGCTGCCAACAGCGGAGCCACGCCCCTTGCGATCATGCTGTTCATCTCAATGCACTCCTTCCAGGTCCAGGGCCGGCGCTTTCGCCACCGGCGCTTTTTTCTCGAAACGCTTCGCGAACGTGCGCAGCAGGACGTAGAACAGCGGCGTCAGGAACAGGCCGAAAAAGGTCACGCCCAGCATGCCGGCGAACACGGCAACGCCCATCGCATGGCGCATCTCGGCGCCGGCGCCGCTCGAGAACACCAGCGGCACCACGCCCATGATGAAGGCGATCGAGGTCATCAGGATCGGACGCAGGCGCAGGCGGGAAGCTTCCAGCGCGGCCTCGACGATGCTGCGGCCGTGGTCTTCCAGTTCGCGGGCGAATTCCACGATCAGGATCGCGTTCTTCGAGGCCAGTCCCACCAGCACGAACAGGGCGATCTGGGTGAAGATGTTGTTGTCGCCCCCACTGAGCTTGACGCCCGCCAGCGCGCACAGGATCGACATCGGCACGATCAGGATCACCGCCAGCGGCAGGGTCCAGCTCTCGTACTGCGCGGCCAGCACCAGGAACACCAGCAGCACGCACAGCGGGAACACGTAGACCATGGTGTTACCGGCCAGGATTTCCTGGTAGGTCAGCTCGGTCCATTCATAGGCGATCCCCTTGGGCAGGGTTTCCCTGGCCAGCTGCTCCATGATGGCCTGGGCCTGGCCGGAGGACACGCCAGGCGCCGGGCCGCCGTTGATGTCGGCCGCCACGTAGTTGTTGTAGCGCTGGACGCGGTCCGGTCCGTAGCTGTCCTTTACCTGCATCAGCGAGGACAGCGGGATCATCTCGCCCTTGTCGTTGCGCACCTTCAGTTGGGCGATCTGCTCCGGCTGCGAGCGGAACTGGGCATCCGCCTGCACCCGCACCTGGTAGGTGCGGCCGAACTGGTTGAAGTCGTTCACGTACAGCGAGCCGAGGTTTACCTGCAGGGTCTGGTAAATGCTCGCCAGCGGCACGCCCAACTGCTTGGCCTTGACGCGGTCGACGTCGGCGAACAGCTGCGGCACGTTGATCTGGAAACTCGAGAACACCCCCGCGAGTTCCGGCGTGCCCCAGGCCTTGGCCTGCAGCGCCTGGGTGGCCTTGTACAGTTCGTCGTAGCCGAGGTTGCCGCGGTCTTCCAGCATCAGCTTGAAGCCGCCGGTGGTGCCCAGGCCGTTCACCGGCGGCGGCGACAGCACCATCACGAAGGCGTCGTCGACCGCGCCCATGCGCTTGTTGATCTCCGCGGCGATGGCCTCGGCCGACTGCTCCGGCTTGCCCTTGCGCTCGCTGAAGGGCTTGAGGCCGGTGAACACGATGCCGGCGTTCGGGGCATTGGTGAAACCGTTGATCGACAGGCCCGGGAAGGCGATCGAGGATTCCACGCCCGGGATGTCCTTGGCGATGGCCGACATCTTGCGGATCACTTCATCGGTGCGGTCCAGCGAAGCGGCATCCGGCAGTTGGGCGAAACCGATCAGGTAGCCCTTGTCCTGGGCCGGCACGAAGCCCGGCGGCACCACCTTGAACATGAAGACCGCGGCCACGCCCAGCACCAGATAGACGCCCATCGTCGCGGCTTTACGGCGCAGCACGGTCTTCACGCCGCCTTCGTAGCCGTGCGAGGCACGGCCGAAGAAGCGGTTAAAGGCGGCGAAGAAGCGGCCCAGCACCTTGTCCATGGCGCGCGTCAGGCGATCCTTCGGCGCATCGTGGGCTTTGAGCAGCGCGGCCGACATGGCCGGCGCCAGCGTCAGGGAAACGAAGGCCGAGATCACGGTCGAGATCGCGATGGTGAGCGCGAACTGGCGGTAGAACTGGCCGGTCAGGCCCGAAACAAATGCGATCGGCACGAACACGGCGCACAGCACCAGGGCGATGGCGATGATCGGGCCCGACACTTCCTTCATGGCCTGGATGGTCGCGTCGTGCGGCGACAGGCCGTTGCCGATGTTGCGCTCGACGTTTTCCACCACCACGATGGCGTCGTCGACCACGATGCCGATCGCCAGCACCAGGCCGAACAGCGACAGGGTGTTGATCGAGAAGCCGAACATCAGCATCACGGCAAAGGTGCCCACCACCGACACCGGCACCGCCAGCAGCGGGATGATCGAGGCGCGCCAGGTCTGCAGGAAAACAATCACCACCAGGGCGACCAGAACCACCGCTTCGAGCAGGGTCTTGATCACCGAATCGATCGACTCGCGCACGAACTGGGTCGGGTCGTACACGATGCTGTACTCGACGCCTTCCGGGAAGTCTTTCGAAAGCTCTTCCATCGTGGCGCGCACGTCCTGCGACAGTTGCAGCGCGTTTGCGTTGGGCGCTTCGAAGATCGGGATCGCCACCGCCGACTTGTTGTTCAGCAGCGAGCGCAGCGCGTAGGAGCTGGAGCCCATCTCGAGGCGCGCCACGTCCTTCAGGCGCGTCACGGCGCCGTCCTCGCCGGCCTTGACCACGATGTCGCCGAACTCCTCGACGTTTGATAAGCGGCCCTGGGTGTTGACGGTCAGCTGGAAGTCGGCATCCTTGCTCGGTCCCTGGCCCACCACGCCGGCCGCGACCTGCACGTTCTGCTCGCGGATCGCGCCAACGACGTCGCCGGCGGTCAGGCTGCGCGCGGCGACCTTCTGCGGGTCGAGCCAGACGCGCATGGCATAGTCGCCCGAGCCGAACAACTGGACCTCGCCCATGCCGTTCAGGCGCGCCAGCTGGTCCTTGATGTTGAGCACCGCGTAGTTGCGCAGGTACAGGTCGTCGTAGCGGCCGTCGGGCGAATGCAGGTGCACCACCATGGTCAGGTTGGGCGAGCTTTTCACCGTGGTGACGCCGATCTGGCGCACCTCCTCGGGCAGGCGCGGAAGCGCGCGCTGCACCCGGTTCTGCACCTGGCTCTCGGCGCGGTCGATGTCGGTGCCGATCGCGAAGGTCAGGGTCAGGGCCAGGGCGCCATCCGAGGTGTTCTGGGAGCTCATGTAGAGCATGTCCTCGATGCCGTTGATCTGCTCTTCCAGCGGCGCGGCCACGGTTTCGGCGATCACCTTCGGATTCGCCCCCGGATATTGGGCGCGCACCACCACCGACGGCGGCACCACCTCGGGATACTCGGACACCGGCAGCTGGAAGATCGAGATCAGGCCGGCAACAAACACGATCACCGACAGCACGACCGCGAAAATCGGCTTGTCGACGAAGAAGCGGGAGAAGTTCATGGCCTCACTCCTTGGCGGTGTTCAGGGCCAGCTTGGCGCCGTTCCTGGCAGCCGCGATGGCGGCATCCATCGGCACGATCTGCGCCGCCACCGGCGCGCCGGGGCGCACCCGCTGCAGGCCGCCCACGACGATCTTCTCGCCCGCCTTCAGGCCCGAGCGCACCACGCGCATGCCGTCGACCATGGGGCCAAGTGCTACCGGCCGATATTCGGCCTTGCCGTCGCTGCCGACCACCACCACGAACTTGCGGCTCTGGTCGGTGCCGACCGCGCGGTCGTTGATCACGATGCTTTTCTCGGCCACGCCGCTGCCCACCTGCACGCGGGCGAACAGGCCGGGCGCCAGGCTGCGGTCCTGGTTGGCCAGCAGGGCGCGCATGCGCACGCTGCCGGTGCGGGCATCCAGCTGGTTGTCGACGAATTCGAGCCTGCCCTCGTGCGGGAAGCCCTCTTCGTTGGCCAGGCCGATTTTCACCACCGCGCCGCTGTCGCGCCGGGCGCCGACGCGCAGGTAGGTCTGTTCGTCGCCGTCGAAGCTGGCATAGATGCGCTCCAGCGAGACCACCGAGGTCAGCACGGCGCTGGCGTCGACCAGGTTGCCGAGGGTGATTTCG
This sequence comes from Massilia sp., assembly GCF_046293535.1. Classification (NCBI taxonomy): domain Bacteria; kingdom Pseudomonadati; phylum Pseudomonadota; class Betaproteobacteria; order Burkholderiales; family Oxalobacteraceae; genus Massilia; species Massilia sp. The sequence goes on from NZ_JBKBOV010000003.1 coordinate 131,656, forward strand.
GCCTTCGAGACGCGGCCGTCGATCGGCGCCGTCACGCGGGTATAGGCCAGGTTCAGGCGCGCCGCTTCGTACTGGGCCTGGGCGGCACGTGCGTTGGCGTCGAGTTCCTTCTAGGCGGCCGCCTTTTCGTCGTACTCGCGCTGGGCGATGGCTTTATCCGCCAGCAGGCGCTCGGCGCGCTCCAGTTCCAGTCGGGCCAGGTCGGCACGGGCGCGGGCCGCGCTGGCGGCGGCGCCGGCGCGCTCGGCTTCGGCCTGGTAAGGGCGCGGGTCGATCACGAACAGCACCTCGCCCTTCTTCACTTCGGCGCCCGGCTTGAAGTTGACGGCGGTGATGTAGCCGCTGACGCGCGAACGGATCTCGACCTCTTCCACGGCTTCCAGGCGGCCCGAGAATTCCTGGGTTTCAAGCACCGGTTTTTCGATGACGATTGCGGCGGAGACCGGCGGTGCGGCGGGCGTCGCCGCGGCAGCGCCGTCCTGGCTGTTGGCGTCGGCGCAGCCGGTGAGCACCGCGCCCGCGAGCCCTGCGGCGGCCAACAGTGCGACGAGTGTTTTCACCTTGCCCGTGCTGCTTAGTTGCTTATTCATGATCAACCTTTCTTATTGAAGAGACAAAAACTTCCCTGTCCGCAGCCGGGTACGAGCCGGATGCGGAGAAAAAGAGGGCCTCTCCGCGCCCGCAGGCGTGGATGCCGGATTCCTTACTGGTTGGAGGGCCGCGCGCTCAGCGCGGCCGGGGCGCTGGCGTCAACAGCGCATGGGGTGCAGGTGCTGCATCTTCATGGCTCACCTCTTTCGAAGACGATCCCTCACGTCGCCGAAGCGACGATTTTTGGGAAAAAACGGGCCCTCCTCGTGCGCGCGGCACGTGGCGTCGGAAGGCGGTGATGGTTGATGTCCGGTGCTGAGCGGTCAGCGATCCAGTCCGTCAAGGAAGCTTGCGATCTCGGCAAGCGCGTGCACCTTGCATGCACATTCGTTACGCCCGTCCGGGTCCTGCAGCGGGGCCGGCGGCATGCGCCGCACCGTGGTGCGTACGCCGGCGTTGATCAGTTTGGCGCCGTATTGTTCGGCCTCGTCGCACAATGGGTCGTCCTCGGCCGATAGGATCAGGGCCGGCGGAAGATTCTTCAGCCGGGTCGAACGCAGCGGCGAGGCGTACGGATGCGCGCGGTCGGCGGCGTGCGGCAGGTAGCCGCGGTAGGCGGCGGCGCAGTCGCTGGTGACTTTTTCGCGGTCCGGGCACTGGTTCATCTGGCGCATCGAGCAGGTGGACAGGCCGGGGTCGAGCATCGGCATGATCAGGACCTGGCCGGCCAGCTTGGGCGCGGCGCGGTCGCGCGCCATCAGCGCGCACACGGCCGCCAGGTTGGCGCCGGCCTCGATGCCCATCACCACCAGCTTCTTGCCGGACCAGCCGAGCTTGGCCTTGTTCTTCGTGGTCCACAGCAGCACCGCGTGCGCATCTTCCACCGCGGCCGGGAAGGGACTGGTCGTGGCCAGCGTGTAGTTCGAGGCGAGCACCGCGCGCTCCTGGTTGCACTGGGCCATATGGCGCAGGAACTCGTCCGCTTCCTGCAGATCGCCCGAGACGAAGCCGCCGCCATGGAAGAACACGATCAGCGTGTCGCGTTTGGCCGCTTTCTCCACTGCTTGGCCGGCGGTGTAGAGACGGGCCGCCAGGGCTCCCTGCGCGCCGCTGACTTCCAGTTCGCGCACATCCACGCTCGCCGTGGCGGCATCGTCGCGTTCGAGTACCGCGCTCATCGTTGGCCTTCCTGCGGCGCCGCGGCCCAGCGGCCGGATTCGCCGTCCGCACAGTCGCCGCACGCCAGTAGCGATTGCGTTTCGACCTGCATCGAGAGTGCCTTCAGGCCGCGCGCTTCCGCGCCGGCAGCCTGCGAATAGGCGTCGGTCCCCAGCAGGCCTGCCAGCGCTACCCCGCTCAGGGCCACTGCTACCGTGGTGAAGATTCCGTCCCGCATGCTCATGACCAGCTCCGTTCGTGTTTACATTTTGTTGCGATGCACACACTATAGTCTTCAACTACAATCAGATAAAGATGTCAATAACGAATTGATTGTTCAGAATGCCGAACAATCGACCAAAGAATGGGAGTGCCCTCATGAACAAGCTCCAGGCCATGGAAGTTTTCATCCAGGTGGTCGACTGCGGCAGCTTCACCAAGGCGGCCGACATGCTGAACCTGCCCAAGGCGACGGTCTCGACGCTGGTGCAGACACTGGAATCGACCCTGGCGGTCAAGCTGCTGCACCGCACGACGCGCCAGGTGATGATCACTTCGGACGGCGCCGCCTACTACGAACGCTGCGTGCAGATCCTGTCCGACGTGCGCGACGCCGAGGAATCGCTGTCGCGCCACCGCCTGAGCCCGAGCGGGCGCCTGCGGGTGGATACGCCCACCGGCCTGGCCTCGGAAATCCTGATCCCCGCCCTGCCCGCCTTCTTCGAACGCTACCCGGACATCGCGCTCGAACTCGGCAGCACCGACCGCCCGGTCGACCTGGTCGAAGAAGGCGTCGATTGCGCGGTGCGCGGCGGCGAGCTGGTGGACCCGAACCTGATCGCGCGCCGCATCGGCGTGATCAACTTCGTCACCGCCGCCGCCCCGGCCTATATCGACCGCTTCGGCGCGCCCCAGCACCCGCGCGACCTCGAGCGCCACCGCTGCGTCAACTACTTCTCGGCCAAGACCGGCAAGGTGTCGAAATGGGACTTCTCGCGCGACGGCGAGCGCATCGAGGTGGCGCTGCCCGGGTCGATCGCCCTGAACGATTCGAATGCCTACGTGCAGGCGGGGCTGGCGGGACTGGGCGTCATCATGATGACCGACTACCTGCTGACGCAGCACATCGCGGCCGGGCGCATGCTGCAGGTGCTGCCCGAGTGGAGCAGCGACCCGCTGCCGGTGCACGTGGTCTACCCGCAGAACCGCCACCTGTCGGCCAAGGTGCGCGTGTTCGTCGAGTGGATTTCCGAGCTGTTCGCGGGCCATCCGCACCTGCGCCTGCAGGCGCCGCGGCCGAGCGTCCAACAGGCGCTGGAGACGGTGTAGAATCGGGCGAAACAACAGGTCATACGGAGACAAACATGGACCACAGCACTTCCCCCCGCAACATCGACCTGCTGCTGGCGCGCTACGCCGAAAGCCACCGCAACCACACCAACGAGATCATCCACTTCGTGTGCATCCCGCTGATCGTCCTGAGTTTGCTCGGCATCCTGTGGGCGATCCACCCGGTGGTGGCGATCGCGGCGACCCTCGCCTCGCTCTACTACTACGCCAAGCTTTCGCGCGGCTTCGCCGTCGGCATGGGCGTGATGAGCGCCGTCATGCTGGGACTTCTGGCGCTGATGCCCGACATGACGGTGCTGCCGGTGTCGATCGCGATCTTCGTGGTGGCCTGGATCGGGCAGTTCGTCGGCCACAAGATCGAGGGCAAGAAGCCCTCCTTCTTCGAGGACCTGCGCTTCCTCCTGATTGGGCCGCTGTTCGTGCTGTCTTTCCTGTACCGCCGCATGAACCTCGCGTACTAACGTAGGGTGGGCGGCTCGTGTTTTTGTGCACAGGTCCAAAAAACCCCACGCGGTGGTAGTTAGCGTATGAATAGTCGCGCGGGCAGCCTTACGGTGGTTTGAACGCGCGGACGGCATAGCCGTCCACCCTACCACTGCAATAAATTGGCGGAGCACGTATACTCGCGCGATGCCCTCTTCCGTCCTCTTCACCGTCGCCTCCCTGATCTGGGGTTCGACCTTCTTCGCCATCACCCTGCAGCTGGGCGAAGCCCCGCCCGCCGTGTCGGTGGCCTACCGCTTCTTCCTGGCGGCCGCCACCCTGTTCCTCATCTGCCTGGTACGCCGCGACAGCCTGCGCCTGCCGCTACGCACCCATGGCTGGATGGCGCTGCAGGGCGTGCTCACCTTCTGCATCTCCTACCTCTGCACCTATCAATCGGAGCAGTACGTGGTCTCGGGACTGGTGGCGGTGGTGTTCGCGCTGATGGTGTTCTGGACGCCGCTCCTGAGCAGCCTGTTCTTCGGCACCACGATCAGCCGCCGCACCATCGCCTGCGGCGTGGTCGCGATCGCCGGCGTCGCCCTGCTGTTCTGGCATTCGATCGGCACCGCCTGGCGCGACTACCAGAACGGCGGTAGCCCGGCCTTCATCGCCGGCGTGGTCCTCGCCCTGGCCGCGACCATCGCCAGTTCCGCCGGCAGCATCGTGGTCACCAAGGTGAAGGAACAATGCGAGAACCTGCCGCTGACCATGGCCTGGTCGATGTTCTGGGGCGCCTGCCTGGTCACGGTGTGGTCGCTGGCCAACGGCGACCGCTTCGTCATCCCGAGCAGCGCCACCTACTGGGCCGGCCTGGTCTACCTGTCGATCTTCGGCTCGGTCATCGCCTTCTTCGCCTACTTCACCCTGATCGGGCGCATCGGCGCGCAGAAGACCGTCTACATCGGCGTGATCACGCCGGTGCTGTCGGTGCTGCTGTCGATCAAGCTCGAAGGCTACCGTCCCGGCCCGGTCGAATTCGCCGGCATGGTCCTGTGCCTGGCCAGCGTGGCCTGGGCCTTGCGCGCGCCCGCGGCCAAACCCGTGCAATCCGCAAACCTGAACAATCCACTCGAAACGCCATGAGCACTTTTACCATCCGTCCCGCCCAACCAACCGATGTCACCCACATCCATGCCATGATCGTGGAGCTGGCCGTGTTCGAGAAACTCGAGCACCTGGTGGTGGCCACCGAAGACCTGCTGCACGAGGCCCTGTTCGGCTCGCGCCCGTCGTGCGAAGCCATCATGGGCGAGGAGGACGGCGAAGTGGTCTGCTTCGCGCTGTTCTTCCATAACTTCTCGACCTTCCTGACCAAAAAGGGCCTGTACCTGGAGGACCTGTACGTGCGCCAGTCGCACCGCGGCAAGGGCTATGGCACCAGGATGCTGACCCGCCTCGCGCAAATCGCGGTCGAGCGCAACTGCGGCCGCTTCGAGTGGTCGGTGCTGGACTGGAACGAGCCGGCGATCCGGTTCTACCAGCAGATGGGCGCCGACATCCTGCCCGACTGGCGCACCTGCCGCCTCACCGGCGACACCCTGGCGGCACTGGCCGAGCGTCGCGCCTGAGGCGCTCGACAAGCACGCACAAAGAAAAACCCACGGGGCCGGGAGGCGCCGTGGGCGAACCCATTTTCGTCAAATGGGGAGGGGAGATGGTGAATCACACGCTTGCACTATAAGTGTGGATTCTTAATATTCAATTAGGGCTTACATTCGCTTACCCTTGTTACGAAGCTGGTTTCTGCCGCCGTTGCAGTAATAATTCCCGAGCTGGAATTCGCCGGTTTGACGCTAGTCAAGCAGAAGAGATTGAGAACAGAGTCGCTTGTGCATGCCTAAGGAATAAGGGGCCAAGCTGTACCGCTTACGCATCACATTGGAACGTGTGCCGGCCGCAGGACACCGTCGTTGACCACCGTGCGGCAAGGATTCGAGCCCATCGCATAGGCCAGGTCGGCCGGGCGGGCAATATCCCACAGGGCCAGGTCGGCCCGTTTCCCCACTTCCAGCGACCCGATCTCGCCATGCAGGCCGAGGGCACGCGCCGCGTGGAGGGTGGCGCCCAGCAAGGCTTCCTGGGGCGTCAGGCGCCACAGGGTGCAGGCCATGTTCATGGCCAGCAGCAGGGAAGTCATCGGCGAGGTGCCGGGATTGCAATCGGTGGCCACCGCCATCGCTACCTTCGCTTCGCGCAGGGCGCCGGTCGGCGGCTGCCTCGTCTCGCGCAGGAAGTAATAGGCGCCCGGCAGCAGCACGGCCACCGTGCCCGCGCGTGCCATCGCATCGATGCCGGCCTGGCTCAGGTATTCGAGGTGGTCGGCCGACAGGCCGCCATGGCGCGCCACCAGTTCGGCGCCCTGCTGGTCCGACAGCTGTTCGGCATGCAGCTTGACTGGCAGGTTCAGCAGACGCGCGGCAAGGAAGATGCGCTCGGTCTGGGCATTGGTGAAGCCGATCCGTTCGCAGAAGGCGTCCACCGCATCGACCAGCCCCTCTTGCGCCAGTTGCGGCAGCATGCGTTCGCACACTTCATCCACGTAGTCGTCGGCCCGGCCCGCGAATTCCGGCGGCAGCGCATGGGCGCCGAGAAAAGTCGTGGCGACGCGCACCGGCAGACGGCGTGCCACCTCGCGCGCGGCGCGCAGCATGCGCGCCTCGGCTTCCAGCGCCAGGCCATAGCCGGACTTGATCTCGAGCGTTGTCACGCCCTCGGACAAGAGCCTGGCCACGCGCGGCAGGCTTTGCGCCAGCAGCGCCTCGACGTCGGCCTCGCGGGTGGCGCGCACGGTGGACATGATGCCGCCGCCCTGGCGCGCGATGTCCTCGTAGCTGGCGCCGTTCAGGCGCGCCTCCCACTCGTTGCTGCGGTTGCCGGCGTGGACGACGTGGGTGTGGCAATCCACCAGGCCCGGCGTCATCCAGGCGCCCCCGCAGTCGTGCTGCGCGGCGGCGGGCGGGGCGTCGCGGCGCGCGCCGATCCAGGCGATGCGGCCATCCTTCACGCTGAGTGCGGCGTCGAGCATCTCGCCGTAGCCATCCGCGGCGGTAGGCACCATCGTTGCCAGATTCACGTTGGTGAACAGCAGGTCGGCCACGTCACTCATCGCTTTCTTCGTCCTCTTCGTCCTCGTGGTACCAGACGTCCACGATGTAGATCATGCCCTGCCCCGCCTCGAGCTTCCACACCGAGCCCGGCTCCAGCACCACCGCGTCGTAGCGCACCATGCCGATGCGCTCCTTTTCGTTGCGCAGTTCGAGGGCGTCGCCCTCGGCCAGGAACAGCACGGTGACGTCGGCGCGCGCAACAAAGGTGGAATCGCCCGACAGCCGGCGCCGGCCGAAGGTGTGGTAGCAGCGTTCGCTGCGCGTCATGGCGTTGAAGTCGGTGCTGCCGCCGCGGCTGAGTTTCGCGATGACCTCGGAGCTGCCGTCGAAGGCCACCACCGGCTCGGCATCGGTGACCAGGGTCGGCTCGCCGTCGATCTCGAGCAGCATGCCGTGGCCCTCGACCAGGGCCAGCGTGCGGTCCACGCCGGGGAAGTTTGAAAAGGCGCCATCCTTTTCGATGGTCGCCAGGCTCACGCGCCAATCGAAGTCCTCGAAGCCGGAGTCCGGCGGGCCGATGGCGATTTCGGTCGTGCTGCCGGTGCCGTTCTTCCACGGCACCGGCGACAGTCCTGCGAATGGGATCAGTACGGTCATTGGCCCACCTCACTCGATTCGCGCAACTCGCGCAGTTCACTCAAGGCCTGGCGGTAGCGCTGCGCAACCGCCTCCTGCGCCACGTGGCGTCCGCCCTGCACCACCCAGCGCCCGCCGCACAGCACGTCGCGCACCAGGTTGTCGTTACCGCAGAACAGGAAGCGGCCGAGCACATCCTCGTCCGCCACGCCGTCCAGGTTCGGATGGCTCCCGTCCAGCACCAGGAGGTCGGCGCGCAGTCCTTGCGCGAGCGCGCCCACCTTGCGACCGGCCGCCTGGGCGCCGCCGCGCAGGGCAGTCTGCCACAAGTACTGGCCGACGTCGCGCTGTTGGCGTGTGAAAGCGATGTTGCGGCGCTGGTGGGCCAGCCGCTGGCCGTATTCCAGCCAGCGCAGTTCCTCGACCGGGCTTTGCGCTACGTGGCTGTCGCTGCCGATGCCGAAACGGCCGCCCAGCTCGATAAAGGCCTGCAAGGGAAACAGGCCGTCGCCGAGATTGGCTTCGGTGGTCGGGCACAGGCCGGCGACGGCGCCGCTGTTCGCGATCGCCGCCACCTCGGCATCGTTCAGGTGGGTCGCATGCACCAGGCACCAGCGTTCGTCGAGCCCGACCTGCTCGGCCATGTACTCGACCGGCCGCCGGCCGCTGAACGCGATGCTCTGCTCGACCTCGGGCATCTGCTCGGCGATGTGGATGTGCAGCGGCCGCCCGGCCGGCAGGGCGGCCGCCAGCTCGCGTATCTGCGCGACGCCGGCCGCGCGCAGCGAATGCGGCGCGGCGCCGACTTCCAACTGGCCGCCACGCAGGGGCTGCAGCGCCTCGACGATCTTGAACACATCGTCGACGCCGGTGCGGAAGCGCCGCTGCTCGGGACGCAGCGGCTGCTCGCCGAAGCCGGCATGGCTGTACAGCACCGGCAGCAGGGTCAGGCCCATGCCGGTGGCGTGACCGGCGCCGGCCACCCGCTCGGCGGTTTCGGCCGGGCGCGCATAGGCTTCGCCGCTTGGTGCGCGCTGCAGGTAGTGGAACTCGCACAGCGAGGTATAGCCGTGGCGCAGGCATTCCACGAACAGCTGGGCGGCGATGGCCTCGATCTGTTCGGGCGTGATGCGCGCGGCAAAGCGGTACATCAGGTCGCGCCAGGTCCAGAAGCTGTCGGGGCCCTCACCGGCGCGCTCGGTCAGTCCGCCCAGCGCGCGCTGGAAGGCGTGCGAGTGCAGGTTAACCATGCCCGGCAACACGTAGTCGGCGCGCGCCACGCCCAGGGGCGGCGCGGCCTGCGCCTCGACGCGGCTCAGGTCGCCCTGCGCATCCCATTCGATCAGCACGTCGCGCCGCCAGCCCTCGGGCAGCAGCGCATGGCGGGCGAACAGGGCTCTCATGTGCGCACCCAGTTCACCGAGACAGCGATCATGTCCTTCAGCAGCGGCTGGACGTGCGCCGCCACCTCGGGGCGATATTCGAACGGAGCCTGTTCGTTCATGTACAGGCACTGGCACATCTCGAGCTGGATCGCGTGCACGCCCTGCTCCGGCTGGCCGTACTTGCGCGTGATGTGGCCGCCCTTGAAGCGGCCGTTGACCGCGATGCTGAACCGGTCCTGGGCGCGGGCGACGCCCACCACCGCCGCTTCCAGGCCGGGGGCGCAGGACTTGCCGTCGGCGGTGCCGAAATTCAGGTCCGGCAGGCGGCCCTCGAAAAAGCGCGGCACGCTTGAGGCGATCGAATGCGCGTCCCACAGCACCACGCTGCCGAACTCGCGTTTCAGGCGATCCAGCTCCGCGCGCAGCTGCTCGTGATAGGGCATCCAGTAGCGCTCCAGGCGGCGCCGCACTTCCGCTTCGTCCGGCGTGCGGCCAGGCAGGTAGAGGCTTTCCCGGCCGAAGGTGTCGACCGGGCACAGCCCCGTGGTGTCCATTCCGGGATACAGGTTGGTGTTCTCGGGTGGACGGTTCAGGTCGATCAGGTAGCGCGACCAGCGCGCCGAGATGGTCGACACGCCCATCTCTTCCAGGAAGCCGTAGAGTTCCGGCAGGTGCCAGTCGGTGTCCGCGCGCGCCGCGGCGCAGGGCGCCATGGTGCTTGCTACCTCGTCCGGGATGTCGGTGCCCGCATGGGGCATCGACACGAGCATGGGGAGCCTGCCTGCCTTGAACCGGAAATCCATTGCCTCTCCTGAATGAAGTTGTTAAGGGTGCAGTACGGTGAACAGTTCCTTGCACGACGCCGACAGCTCGCCGTTCACGACCATCAGGCGCGCGGCCTCGATGTCCGGGGCGAAGAAGCGGTCCGCATCGTAGGGCGCCACCCGTGCGCGCAGCTGGGCGTGCACGTGCTCGAGGCGCTCGGAGCTCTTCAAGGGGCGGTGGAATTCGATGCCCTGCGCCGCCGCCAGCAGCTCGATGCCGACGATCACCGAGGTATTGTGCGCCATCTGGTCCAGACGGCGCGCCGCGAAGGTGGCCATGCTGACGTGGTCTTCCTGGTTGGCCGAGGTCGGCAGGCTGTCGACGCTGGCCGGATGAGCCAGCGACTTGTTTTCCGAGGCCAGCGCGGCGGCGGTGACGTGGGCGATCATGAAGCCCGAGTTCAGGCCCGGTTCCTTCACCAGGAAGGCCGGCAAGCCGGACAGGTTGGCATCGATCAGCAGCGCGATGCGGCGTTCCGACAGCGCGCCGACTTCGGCGATGGCCAGCGCCAGCGTGTCGGCGGCAAAGGCCACCGGCTCGGCGTGGAAGTTACCGCCCGAGAGGATCGCACCGTCGTCGGGATCGCCCGCCGCGGGGAACAGCAATGGGTTGTCGGTGACGGCGTTCGCCTCGATCAGCAGGGTACGGCCGGCATTGGCGATCAGGTCCATGGCCGCGCCCATCACCTGCGGCTGGCAGCGCAGGCTGTACGGGTCCTGCACGCGTTCGTCGCCCACCAGGTGCGAGGCGCGGATGGCGCTGCCCGCCACCAGCTCGCGGTAGATGGCGGCGGCGGCGATCTGGCCCGGCTGGCCGCGCACCGCGTGGATGCGCGCATCGAAGGGCGCATCGCTGCCGCGTGCGGCGTCGACCGACAGGGCGCCGGCCACCATGCCCGCTTCCAGCACGCGCTCGGCCATGAACAGGCCGTGCAGGGCCAGCGCGGTCGAGACCTGGGTGCCATTGATCAGGGCCAGGCCCTCTTTCGCCGCCAGGGTCACCGGCTCGATGCCGGCGGCGCCCAGGGCCTGCTTCGCATCCATCAGTTCGCCTTTGTAGCGCACCGGGCCGACGCCCAGCATGGCCAGGGTCATGTGGGCCAGCGGCGCCAGGTCGCCCGAGGCGCCGACCGAACCTTGCGAGGGAATCGCCGGCATGATGCCCGCGTTGTACAGGGCGATCAGGGTCTCGATGATCAGGGGACGTACGCCGGAATAGCCGCGCGCCAGGCTGCCGATCTTGGTCAGCACGATCAGGCGCACGATGTTATCGGCGATGAGTTCGCCGGTGCCCACCGCGTGCGACAGGATCAGGTTGCGCTGCAGCGCTTCCAGCTGGTCGTTCGGGATGTGGGCCTTGGCCAGGATGCCGAAGCCGGTGTTGATGCCGTAGGCCGGGTCGCCCTTGGCGGTGATTTGCTGGACCAGGGCGCAGGAGGCGTTCACCGCCTGCCAGGCTTCCGGCGCCAGTTGCAGGGGCACGTGGGCGGCCCAGACGGCGCGCAGGTCGCTGAGCGCCAGTTCGCCCGGCTGCAGGGTAAGAATGTGATGCGAGTCGTTCATGATGTACTGCCTTATTTGATCATCGGAAGATTCAGGCCATTGCGCTTGGCCGTCTCGATTGCGCTTTCATAGCCGGCGTCGGCGTGACGCATCACGCCCGAGCCGCTGTCGTTGACCAGCACGCGCGCCAGGCGCTTGGCTGCCGCCTCGGTACCGTCGGCCACGATGACCACGCCCGAGTGCTGCGAGTAGCCCATGCCCACGCCGCCGCCATGGTGCAGCGAGACCCAGGTGGCGCCGCCGGCCGTGTTCAGCAGGGCGTTCAGCAGCGGCCAGTCGGACACCGCGTCGGTGCCGTCGCGCATGGCTTCGGTCTCGCGGTTGGGGCTGGCCACCGAGCCGGTATCGAGGTGGTCGCGTCCAATGACGATCGGCGCCTTCAGCTCGCCCGTTCGCACCATCTCGTTGAAGGCCAGGCCCGCCAGGTGGCGCTCGCCCAGGCCCAGCCAGCAGATGCGCGCCGGCAGGCCCTGGAAGGCGATCCTGCTGCGCGCCATGTCGAGCCAGCGGTGCACCCGTGCGTGCTGTGGGAACAGTTCCTTGATCTTGGCGTCGGTTTTATAGATGTCTTCCGGGTCGCCCGACAGCGCCACCCAGCGGAACGGGCCGCGGCCCTCGCAGAACTGGGGACGGATGTAGGCCGGCACGAAGCCGGGGAAGTCGAAGGCGTCCGCGACGCCCTCGTCCTTGGCCACCTGGCGGATGTTGTTGCCGTAGTCGACAGCATACGAACCCATGGCCTTGAAGTCGAGGATGGCGCGCACGTGCACGGCGCAGGATGCGGCTGCCGCGCTCTTGAGGCGCGCGTGCTGGGACGGGTCCTGCTGGGCGGCCTTCCACTCTTCCACCGTCCAGCCGGAAGGCAGGTAGCCGTTGATCAGGTCGTGGGCCGAGGTCTGGTCGGTGACCATGTCGGGCACCAGGCCGCCCGCGCGTGCACGCCGCACCAGTTCCGGCAGCACGTCGGCGGCATTGCCGAGCAGGCCGATGGAGACGGCTTCGCGCTTGGCGGTGTATTCCTTGACCATCGCCAGCGCCTCGTCGATATCGCGTGCCTGCTTGTCGAGGTAGCGGGTGCGCAGGCGGAAGTCGATGCTGCTCTGCTGGCATTCGATGTTGAGCGACACGGCGCCGGCGAAGGTGGCGGCCAGCGGCTGGGCGCCACCCATGCCGCCCAGGCCGGCGGTGAGGATCCAGCGCCCGGCCATGTCGCCGCCGAAGTGCTGGCGCCCGGCTTCGGCGAAGGTCTCGTAGGTGCCCTGCACGATGCCCTGGGTGCCGATGTAGATCCAGCTGCCGGCGGTCATCTGGCCGTACATGAACAGGCCCTTGCGGTCGAGTTCATTGAAGTGTTCCCAGTTGGCCCATTTCGGCACCAAGTTGGAGTTCGCCAGCAGCACGCGCGGGGCGTCCGCATGGGTGCGGAACACGCCGACCGGCTTGCCGGACTGGATCAGGAGGGTCTGGTCGTCTTCCAGTTCGCGCAGCGAGGCGAGGATCTGGTCGTAGCACTCCCAGTTGCGCGCCGCGCGCCCGATGCCGCCGTAGACGACCAGCGCCTGCGGGTTTTCCGCGACCTCGGCGTCGAGGTTGTTCTGGATCATGCGGTAGGCGGCTTCGGTGAGCCAGCTCTTGCAGGAGAGTTCGCTGCCGCGCGGGGCGCGGATGACGCGGGAGGGGTCGAAGCGGGGATCAATGGGCATCGGTGAGTTCATGGCGGCTCCTGGTTGGAATCTGCGATGAGTCTAGGTTGTCTATACAACCAAGTCAACCAATTTTGATGTTGCGTTTGTAGGGTGGACGGCTTCGCCGTCCGCGCGTTCAACTTCGTTGTGAACGGCCACGCTGCCTCTACTCTGAACGCGCGGGCGGGAGACCCGCCCACCCTACGATTCACCTTATTTCTTGAACACCTGCTTGCCACCCACCCAGGTCTCCAGCACGCCGGTCTTGAAGATGTCGTAGGTCGGCATGCGGAACAGGTCGCGGTCGATCACGATGAAGTCGGCGTGCTTGCCCGGCTCCAGCGAACCCAGGCTGTTTTCCTGGTGGCCGGCATAGGCCGCATCGAGGGTGAAGCAGCGGAAGGCCTCCTTCAGCGACATCGCCTGGTTCGGATACCAGCCCGCCACCGGCTGGCCGGCATGGTCCATGCGGGTGACGGCGGCGTGGATGCCGAAGAAGGGATTCGGCGACTCCACCGGGAAGTCCGAGCCGCAGGCGATGCGCGAGCCCTGGTGCAGGAAGCTGCGCCAGGCGTAGGCGCCCTTGATGCGCTCCGGGCCGACGCGGGTCTCGGCCATGTTCTTGTCCGAGGTGGCGTGGGTCGGCTGCATCGAGGGAATGATGCCGATGCTCTTGAAGCGCGGGATGTCGGCGGGCGCCACGACCTGCGCGTGCTCGATGCGGTGGCGCTGACCTGCGCTCTTCGTGTCCGCGACGCGCTTCTGGTAGATGTCCAGCAACTGCTTGTTGCCGGCGTCGCCGATCGCGTGCACGTTGAGCTGGTAGCCCTTGCGCATGGCCTTGGTCATCATGGCGTCCATCTGCGCCTGCTTGAAGAACAGCAGGCCGTGCGAATGCGGCTCGTCGCTGTAGGGCTTGAGCAGGGCGGCGCCGCGGCTGCCCAGCGCGCCGTCCGAGTACAGCTTGACCGAGCGCAGCGCGTACATGCCGTCCGCGTAGTCCTTCAGCGGGCCATTTTTTGCCAACTGGTCAAAATCCTCGCCGGTGCCGCCGATCATGGCGTAGACACGGGTGGTGAGTTTCTTCTTGTCCGCGTAGTCGCGGTACAGGCGATCTTCCGCCGCACCGATGCCGGCGTCGTGCACGCTGGTCAGGCCCATGCGCGCGATCTCCTGCAGCGATTTATCGAGCATGGCGCGGCCTTCCGCCTCGGTCTGGGCCGGCATGACCTTGGTCACCAGTTCCTGCGCCGCGTCCACCAGCACGCCGGTGGCTTCGCCATTTGCATCACGCATGATCTTGCCGCCGGCCGGATCCGGCGTCGTCTTCGTAATGCCGGCCAGCGCCAGCGTGCGGCTGTTGGCCCAGCCGGCGTGGCCGTCGACGCGCTCCAGCCAGACCGGACGATCGGACACGACGGCGTCGAGTTCGGCGGCGGTCGGGAAGCGGCCCAGCTTCCAGTTTTCCTGGTTCCAGCCGCGCCCGCGGATCCAGGCGTGGTCGGCATTGGCCTTGGCATAGCCGGCGATCGCCTTGATGGCGCCGTCGAGCGAGGTGGTGGCGGACAAATCGAGCTGGGTCAGCTGCTGGCCCAGGCCGAACACGTGGCCGTGGGCGTCGATCAGGCCCGGCAGCACGGTGCGGCCCCGCATGTCCACCTGGCGTGCGTTTTTCACCTTGGCGCCCACCTCGGCATTGCTGCCGACGGCAAGGATGCGTCCGCGGTCGTCGAAGGCCAGCGCGCTGAACTGCACCAGGTCGCCCTTGGCGTTCAGGGTGTAGCCGTTGGCGTTGGTGATGACGGTGTCGGCGTGGGCCGACGAAAGGACGCCGAGGCCGGCGAGGACGATCATGGAACACAGGGGGATCTGGCGCGCGCGCATGCTGATGATTTCTCCGTTTTTATATGGGTGACCGCAGCTGATGGCCGCGGCACGGAGAAGTGTATAGAAAATCAAGGCACGGGCATAGCCGCCTAGCCTGCGTCGTGGAAGATGATCCCCAGCGTATGCCGCATGCCGCGCCGCAGCCGGCTCACGCCATGGCGCATCGCCACCCGGTACACGCCGCGCGTGCCCTGCACCGGGCGCTGGTTCACCGCGAACACGACCGCGTCGCCCTGCCCCAGGGGCACCACCTCGGCCCGCGACTGCATGCGCGGGCGCTGCTCCGTCAATACGAACTCCCCGCCCTCGAAGTCGACGCCCGGCCGCGACAGCAGCACCGCCACCTGCAGCGGGAACACCAGTTCGCCGTACAGGTCCTGGTGCAGGCAGTTGTAGTCGCCTTCGCGGTAGCGCAGCAGCAGCGGCGTGGGTTTGTCCTGGCCCGCCGCGTGGCAGCGCGCCAGGTAGTCCGCGTGCAGCGCCGGGAAACGGGTATCGATGCCGAGCACGGCGTGCCAGCGGTTGGCGATGCCCGCCAGCGGCGGATACAGGGCGCTGCGCAAGGCGTCCAGCGGCGCCGGCAGCGGATAGGCGAAATACCGGTACTCGCCGCGCCCGAAACCGTGCTGCTGCATCAGGACGCGGCTGCGAAACAGCGCCGGCCGCTCGTACAGCGCGCTGGCGGCCTCGCAGTCCTGTGGCGCCAGCAAGCCGGGAAGCACGGCGCAGCCGAAGGCATCGAGCTCTGCGGCCACACGCTCCCAATCGATCTCGCTCGAGGTCGGCATTACTGTGCCGCCTCGCGGTCGAGCAGCGTGCGCTTGCGCTCGATCCCCCAGCGGTAGCCGGACAGGGCGCCGTCCGTCCGCACCACGCGGTGGCAGGGAATCGCCACCGCCACCGGGTTGGCCGCGCAGGCCCCCGCGACCGCGCGCGCGGCCGTCGGCATGCCCAGGCGCTCGGCCAGTTCGCTGTAGCTGACGGTGGAGCCGGCGGGAATGGCGCGCAACGCCTCCCATACGCGGCGCTGGAAGGCCGTGCCGCGCACGTCGAGCGGCAGGTCCAGGCCCAGGCGCGGCGCTTCCACGAAGCCGATCACCTGGGCCACGGTGCGCTCGAAATCGGCTTGCGCGCCCAGCAGTTCGGCCTGCGGGAAGCGCGCCTCGAGGTCGTGCACCAGCGGTTCCGGCTCGTCGCCGATCAGGATCGCGCAGATGCCGCGCTCCGTACTCGCCACCAGGATGGCGCCGAGCGAACACTGCGCGACGGCGAAGCGGATGCGCTCGCCCTGCCCGCCCGCGCGGTAGCGGCCGGGCGTCATGCCCAGCAGCCCGGCACTGGCGTCGTAGAAGCGCCCGCTCGAATTGAATCCGGCCTCGTACAGCGCCTCGGTCACGCTCGGCGCCGACCCCAGCCCCTGCCGCAGGCGCGCGCCGCGGCGCGCGCTGGCATAGGCTTTCGGCGTGACGCCCGTATGCGCCTTGAAGATGCGGTGAAAATGGAAGCGGCTCATGCCCACCGCCAGCGCCAGGCTGTCGAGGTCGGGCGCTTCTTCGGACGCGTCGATCAGGCGGCAGGCCTGCGCCACCGCGGCCGCCTGGCGCTGCGCCAGCGGCGGCTCGTCCGGCCGGCAGCGCCGGCAGGGACGGAAGCCCGCGGCCTCGGCATCGAGCGCACTGGCGTGGAAGGCGACGTTGGCGCGCAGCGCGCCGCGCGAGGGGCAGGAGGGCCGGCAGTACACCCCGGTGCTGCGCACGGAATAGGTGAACTGGCCGTCGGCGTCGCGGTCGCGGCGCTGCACGGCGGCCCAGCGCGCCTCGTCGGTATCAAAGATGCTGGTCATGGCGGTCATGATGAAATCCCCGTTGGTTAAGTATAGGGCCAGCCTAGCCGCCTGGCGGTCGCGGGGCACTCCGGGTATTGCTTTCGAATTGCGATGCTAGAATTTGGTGTCGGCGGCTGCATGCCGCTTCAAACCTTCCCGGAGAGTAGTTTGGAAGAACCGATCACGCAAGACAGCACCCCCATTTTCCAGCGCATCAAGGATTACCTGGTCGGCGAGATCGCCTCCGGCCGCTGGAAGGAAGGCGACCTGGTGCCCTCCGAGCAGGCGCTGGTGCGCCAGTTCGGCGTCTCGCGCATGACCGTCAACCGCGCGGTGCGCGAGCTCACCGCCGAGCAGGTGCTGACCCGGCGCCAGGGCTCGGGCACCTATGTGGCGCCGCAGAAGTACCAGGCCACCCTGGTCGAGATCCGCAACATCGCCGACGAGATCCGCGCGCGCGGCCGCGCCCACCGCAGCCACCTGCGCCTGCTGCGCGCGGAGATCGCCACCGACGAGGTGGCGGCCGAGTTCGAGCTGGCGCCCGGCGCCACGCTCTACCATTCGATCATCGTCCATTTCGAGAACGACGTGCCGATCCAGGTCGAAGACCGCTGGGTCAACCCGGACTGTGCGCCGAACTACCTCGACCAGGACTTCAGCGCCATCACCCCGAACGAGCACCTGATGGCCGCCGCGCCGCTGCAGGGCGCGAGCTACACCATCGAAGCCCAGCCGGCGCCGGGCGAAGCGGCGGCGATGCTGGCGATCGGCGTAGGCCAGCCCTGCCTGGTGCTGCACCGCCGCACCACCTCGGGCGGGAAGGTGGCCTCGGTGGCCACGATGTGGCATCCTGGCCACTTGGCGCGGTTTACCGGCAGCGTTTGACGCGGAAGCTGTTCAATATCTGCACGGAACTGGAAAATTTCGCCATAATGGCTTCCTTCCACACGCTGCCCGTTCTTCCCGCATGAAGCCGCCCTCCTCGCCCGCATCGCATGCCGCGCCCCGCCGCGTGCTGCTGCTCGACGACGACCGCTTCATGCTCGACGTGCTGCGCGAGATGCTCGACATGGTCGACGAGAGCGGCGCCGGCGGCCGCTTCGACGTCCATGCCGAATCCGACGCGCGGCGCGCGCTGGCGGCCCTGCCGCGCCATGCGCCCGATCTCCTGATCTGCGACCTGGCGATGCCCGAGATGGACGGCATCGAATTCCTGCAGGCCGCGGCCGGCCAGGGCTTCAGCGGCCGGGTGATCCTGGTGTCGGCGCTGGAAGACGGCGTGCGCGACGCCGCCACCGAGCTGGCGCGCGCCCTCGGGCTGCGGGTGGCGGGAACTTTCCGCAAGCCGCTGGCGATCGAGCAGCTGCGCCTGGCGGTGCAATGTTGAGATTTTGTACAAGCCGGTCCACACTTTTTGAAAAAATGGGGTATTATTCGGCACATCCCCGCCTGACACCCCCTGCCGTCTTTCCATATTGAATTTTGCACACAGTGCCTCCACCATTGTGTAGCAGCTAATTATTTGATAAGACTGCACGATGCGCAGTACGCGAAAAACCGGCCAGGACCATGCAGGTGTTGGCACTGGTCACAGGCGTTAATTGATCCTTACCTCTTTTGAGGAACATAATGAGCGAAAACATTAAACACATCACCGATGCAAGCTTCGATGCCGAAGTGCTCAAGTCCGAGCTCCCGGTCCTGGTCGATTTCTGGGCTGAGTGGTGCGGCCCGTGCAAGATGATTGCACCGATCCTGGAAGAAGTCGCCCAGCAATATGCTGGCAAGCTGGTGGTGGCCAAGGTCGACGTCGACGCCAACCAGGCCGTGCCGGCCCAGTTCGGTATCCGCGGCATCCCGACCCTGATCCTGTTCAAGAACGGTGAAGCGGCTGCGCAGAAAGTCGGCGCCATGGCCAAGGGCCAGCTGGTTCAGTTTATCGACGGCAACATCTGATATCGTTAACATGAGCGACGGCAGCGCGCCCGCGTTGCCGTCATTGTCGGGAAGCTGACCGGCTCCGGTGCTTCCCAGCTTACATAAACCCACGTAGTTCCCTCCCCTACCTTTACTTTCCCGTCACGGGACACCCACACAAACATGCATTTATCTGAACTGAAGGCAATGCACGTCTCCGCGCTGCTGGAGATGGCCATCGGCCTCGACATCGACAACGCAGCCCGCCTGCGCAAACAGGAACTGATGTTCGCGATCCTGAAGAAGCGCGCCAAGCAGGGCGAACAAATCTTCGGCGACGGCGCCCTCGAAGTCCTGCCGGACGGCTTCGGCTTCCTGCGCTCGCCGGACGCCAGCTACATGGCCTCGACCGACGACATCTACATCTCGCCGTCGCAGATCCGCCGGTTCAACTTGCATACGGGTGACTCGATCGAAGGCGAAGTGCGTACGCCGAAGGACGGCGAGCGCTACTTCGCGCTGGTGAAGGTGGACAAGGTCAACGGCGAATCGCCGGAAGCCTCGAAGCACCGCATCCTGTTCGAAAACCTGACCCCGCTGCACCCGAACGAGCCGCTGCGTCTCGAGCGCGACATGAACGGCGCCGAGAACATCACCGGCCGCATCGTCGACCTGATCTCGCCGATCGGCAAGGGCCAGCGCGGCCTGCTGGTCGCTTCGCCGAAGTCGGGCAAGTCGGTCATGCTGCAGCACATCGCCCACGCGATCACCGCCAACCACCCTGACGTGACCCTGATCGTCCTGCTGATCGACGAGCGTCCGGAAGAAGTGACCGAGATGCAGCGCTCGGTGCGCGGCGAAGTGGTCGCCTCGACCTTCGACGAACCGGCCACCCGCCACGTGCAGGTCGCCGAGATGGTGCTGGAAAAGGCCAAGCGCCTGGTCGAGATGAAGAAGGACGTCGTGATCCTGCTGGACTCGATCACCCGCCTGGCGCGCGCCTACAACACCGTGATCCCGGCCTCGGGCAAGGTGCTGACCGGCGGCGTGGATGCCAACGCCCTGCAGCGCCCGAAGCGCTTCTTCGGCGCGGCGCGCAACGTCGAGGAAGGCGGTTCGCTGACCATCGTCGCCACCGCCCTGATCGAGACCGGCTCGCGCATGGACGACGTCATCTACGAAGAATTCAAGGGCACCGGCAACATGGAAGTGCACCTCGAGCGCCGCCTGGCCGAGAAGCGCGTCTACCCGGCGATCAACCTGAACAAGTCGGGCACCCGCCGCGAAGAGCTCCTGATCAAGCCGGACCAGCTGCAGAAAATCTGGATCCTGCGCAAGCTCTTGTACTCGATGGACGAGATCGAGGCGATGGAGTTCATCCTCGACAAGATGCGCGCGACCAAGAACAATGTCGAATTCTTTGACATGATGCGCCGCGGCGGCTAATCGCCGACGCTGCAATCGCGCGAATGAGGCGGCCTGCGGGCCGCCTTTTCTTTTGGCCGGTGAGGAAAGGAAGCTGTCAGTGCGCTTGGAACCTGGATCCCGGCCTACGTCGGGACGACGTTGGTTAGAGTGCCGGAATAGAGGCAGCCCGACTTCGACAACGCACCTAAGCCCGTCATCCCGGCGCAGGCCGGGACCAATTTTCCATGCACACCTCTTGGTGTCCTTGCACCACACCCAGGTTGCCTCCCATGCCAAACCACTCTATAATCGCCGGTTCAGTCCAACCCTGGCAAGTGATCGGCAATCGGGTCAAGAAGCAGGACGACCGACGAAGTGCCGTTTGGCTACCAATATAGAGAAAGCAAAACCATGAAGACCGATATCCATCCGGATTACCGCGAAGTCCTGTTCCACGACGTGTCCTGCGACTTCAAGTTCATCACCCGTTCGACCATCAACACCCGCGAAACCGCTACCTACGAAGGTAAGGAATACCCGCTGGTCAAGATCGAAGTCTCGGCTGAATCGCACCCGTTCTACACCGGCAAGCACAAGATCGTCGACACCGCTGGTCGCGTCGAGAAGTTCCGCCAGAAGTTCGGCGCGGTCGGCTCGAAGACCTCGGTCGCCAACGGCTAATTCGCCCAGGCACCACGCAAGCTCCGGGCCCACAGCGCCCGAAGTTGCCGAAAAAGAAGCCGGTTCCCCGGCTTCTTTTTTTTCGCGGCTATACTACGCGACTATTCTTTCCCGCTGCACTGAACGATGAAACCCGTCCGCCTTCCCGCTGCCGCCACACTGGCGCTGCCCCGCTGGGCCCTGCTCGCGCTGGGCATGCTGTACATCCTGCCGGGCCTGATCGGCCGCCACCCATGGAAGGAAGACGCCGGCCCCTTCGGTATCATGTGGACGATGGCGCACGGTGGCATCGACGACTGGCTGTACCCGAACATCGCCGGCCTGCCGGCCGCCGAGGAAGGCCCGCTGGCCTTCTGGCTCGGGGCGCTGTGCATCAAGCTGTTCGGCTGGATCCTGGGCGACGTGCTGGCCGCGCGCGTCTCCACCATCGGCATCTTCGTCACCGGCGCCATGTCGCTTTGGTACACCGCCTTCCACCTGGGACGCCGCGCCGAGGCGCAGCCGCTGCGCCTGGCCTTCGGCGGCCAACCCGAGCCCGACGACTACGGCCGCACCCTGGGTGACACCGCGGTGCTGATCTACCTCGGCTGCCTGGGCCTGTTGGTGCAGAGCCACCTGACCCTCGCTGCTACCCTGCAGGGCGCCCTGCTCGCCTATTTCCTGTACCGCGCGGTGCGTTATGTCGAGACCGCCTCGACGCGCAATGCCGTGCTGGTCGGCCTGTCGCTGGGCGCGCTGGCGCTCACGCGCGGCATCGTGGTGCCGGCGGTGCTGGTGCTGGCCCTGTACGCCTGCACCAGCTACCTGAAGCTGACCACCCGCGACACCCTGCGCCACGTGGCCATCGCGGCCGGCGTCGGATTTCTTATCACCCTGGCCTGGGTCGTGCCGGCAGCAACGGTCCGGCCCTATGGCCTGTCGCCGGTCGGCACCTGGCTGGACTGGAATGCCGGCCAGCTCGCCCTGCCCGGCCTGGCGTCGCTGAAGGGCTTCTTCCGCATCGGCGTGTGGTTCTTCTGGCCGGCCTGGCCGTTCGCCCTGTGGGCGATCTGGGCCTGGCGCCGCCAGCAGCACCTGCTGCACATCGTGATGCCGGTGGTGTTCTTCGTCGCCCTCGCGCTGCTGCTGCTGTGCGACCCGGAGCCGGAAAACAGCGACTTCCTCAAGATGCTGGCGCCGCTGGCGCTGATGGCCGCTTTTGGCTTGCCGACCATGAAGCGCGGCGCGATCAATGCGATCGACTGGTTCTCGGTGATGGTGCTGACCATGCTGGGCGCGCTGATCTGGCTGTTCTGGATCGCCAAGCTCACCGGCTGGCCGGCCCAGTTGGCCAAGAATGCGCTCAAGCTGGTGCCTGGCTTCAAGCCGGAAGTCGGCATCATCGCCTTCCTGGTGGCGGCCGCGGCCAGCATCGGCTGGATCATGCTGGTCCACTGGCGCCTGTCGCGCCAGCCTTCGGTGCTGTGGCGCGCGGTGGTCCTGTCTTCGGGCGGGCTGATCCTGCTGTGGGTGCTCCTGATGACCCTGTTCCTGCCGGACCTGAACTACAGCAAGAGCTACGCCGGCGTGGCCCAGCAGATCGCCGCAACGCTGCCGCATGACGCCGACTGCATCGAAACCAACGTGAACCCGGCCCAGCGCGCCTCGTTCGCCTACTTCGGCCGTCTGCCCTTCACCACCCTGGCGGGCGGCACTTGCCGCTACGTCCTGCTCCAGGACAGCATCAGGAACCGCGACGACGACAAACTGGCGCGCCGCTATGGCGTGCGCGGCAGCAAAGTGCTGTGGGAAGGCCGGCGCGCCTCCGACCGCGACGAGCGCTTCCGGCTGTTCCAGCGCAGCCGCTGATTTTTCCTCGCAGACGCCATTTCCGCAGGCCGCCGGCACCCCAGCCGGCGGCTTTTTTGGTCCTGGCACGATTCCTGCATATTTTTCACCAGTGCGCAGCACACCAGCCTGATGTGAGAACCTATGTATGCAAGATAGCGCGCTTTGAGCGGAGTCAACTGCCCCGTAAGCTAGACCGGCACAATAAAACAGGTCGTTTTTTGTTGCCATGCGGGCGCAACCGATCGAGCAGCGCTGCGAGGAGATACCATGAAAAGCGTTACCTTTTCGGAAATTGTCCGTGTTCGAGAACGGCCTTATTTCCTGCGTCGTCCCGGCACCTGGCGGCAGCTGTTTCCCTGGGCTCTCACCATGGCAGTCGGCCTGCCGCTGCTGATGCTGGCGCTGCACCTCATCGACCCGGGCACCCCGCTGCCCTTCATCGTGCTGCCGGCGCTGGTCGGCGGCCTGCTGCCGGTGGCCATGATGGGGCCGGGAAGCTTCGAGATGCGCACCCGCTTCGACGCCCACCACATGATCACCACGCTCGACGAGGCGCTGGTATCGCTGGGCTACCGGCGCACCAGGTCCGATGCCGACCGCATCAGCTACTTCCGCCCGCTGCCCTGGCTGCGCGGCCGCGAGGGCTCGATCGAGGTGGCGGTGCAGCCGCACATCCTGCAGGTGATCGGCCCGGTGGGCAGCCTGCGGCTACTGCAGCAGCGCATCGCCTGCTGAAGGCGGCGGCGCCGACACGGGCCTTCGCCGGCCCGTGACAAGCGTCTTCGGCGCAATACTTTCACCGGTGCTGGTCATCCGTGCAATCGATGTGCTAAGATGCGCGCCTGCTATTGGGCCTCTGTGGCGGAATTGGTAGACGCACTTGACTCAAAATCAAGCGCCGAAAGGCGTGCCGGTTCGATTCCGGCCGGAGGCACCACCCACCAGCATGGCAGTGACATTGATCTGCCCCTCGATTTGCCCCGACATTTCCGTCGGAATAATTTACACCCCCCAACACCTCTAGCGCTGGCCAGTCCATGCACGCGAGCATTACGGCTGCCTGAGCCGCTCACCCCAATTCTCGTAACGGCGCTCGATCCGCCGCGCCGTCCCATCCCGTTCCATCGATGCGAAAGCCGCGTTCAGGCGCGCCACCACGGCATCCGGCACCCCGGGGTTGCAGGCCAGGTAGAGCTCGATGCGGTTGAACACCAGCAGCGGCACGATCTTCTTGTCGTAGCCGTAGCGGCTCAGGATGGTGGTGCCGGTGCGCAGGCTGGCGGCCCACAGGTCGATGCGGTCAAGCAGCAGCTTGCCGGCATTGGCCAGATCCTCATTGGCGGCGTCGACGCGAAAGCCGCGTGAGCGCAGGTAGGCGTCGCGGGCGTCGCCGTTGTAGGTGCCGATGCGCAGGCCGCGCGCATCCTCGAGGCTGCGTAGTAGCAGCTTGCGGTCGGCGCGCGCCAGCATCACCCATTCGGCGACCGCCGTCGGCCCCACCCATTTGAACAAGTTTTCCCGTTCCGGCGTCCGCGAGGTCGAGTACACGCAGGCATCCGGACGCTGCTGCGCGGCAAGGTAGGCGCGCTTCCAGGGCAGCAGTTCGATGCTGTAATCGACGCCGGCGCGCTGCATGGCTTCGCGCACTTTGTCGGTGGCGATGCCGGTCACGCGCGTGCCCTCCAGCATGCTCGACGGCGCCGAGGTTTCGGTCGTGATGGTGAGCCGCGGCCTGGCGGCGGGCGCCGCCGCCTCTGCCGCGCAGACGACGCCGCTGGCGGCAGCGAATGCGATCGCGAGAATTCTAGTACGCAAGGTTCTTCCCTGGCTGGATCGCCTGCATTGGCGCTATCCAAACGCGCTTCGTGTTGGTTTACCAATGCAGAGTAGCATCACAAGGATTTTTTCTGCAATGCATGTCGTTACACATGCGATCGGGGTGGCGCCTGCGCGACAGAAAAGTGGGTCAAACCCGCATGATTCCTGCCTTCAACGAGACTTTCCCTTACGAAAATGCGATACTGCTGAGACCTTTCTCGGGCGCTTTTCCCTGCCCAATCACCGCAAAAGCCGCCCCATGCTGCAATTATTTTCAGTTCCGGACGATCCGTCGCTGCTCACCTTTGGCGCCTATGAACCGCGCTTCGTCCTGCTCTCGGTCCTGATCGCGATTTTCTCTTCCTGGATGGGCCTGCAGATCGCAGGACAGGCGGCCGCCAGCCGCAGCCACCGGGCGCTCGTGCTCGCCAGCGGCAGCCTCGCCCTGGGGGCCGGGGTCTGGGCCATGCACTTCATCGGCATGCTGGCGTTTAACCTGTGCACGCCGATCACCTATGATCCGATGACCACCATCCTGTCGGCGCTGCCCAGCATCGGCGCCTCGGCGGTGGCACTGTCGCTGATCTCGCGCCAGCGCCTCGGCCCGGTCGGCCTGCTGGTCGGCGGCGTGCTGGTCGGCGCCGGCATCGGCGCCATGCATTATTCCGGCATGGCCGGCATGCAGATGGGCCTGCAGTTGCGCTATGACCCGGCCATGTTCGCCCTGTCTATCGTGGTGGCCGTGGTGCTGGCCACGCTGGCGCTGGGCGTACGCTTCGGACTGAAGCGCTTCCGCTCGCTGAGCGAATCGCGCCGCCTGCTACTGGCCGCCATCGTGATGGGCTGCGCCATCGCCGGCATGCACTACACCGGCATGGCCGCCGCGCGCTTCGTCGGCCAGGTCGAGCCGGGAGGCGTCGCTTCCTCGAACAGCGACTTCCTGGCCCTGGCCATCTCGCTCACCACCGTGGTCTTCACCGGCCTGGTGGTCGCAGCCAACGGCCTGCTGCGCTACCGCATGATGTTCCTCGAACTGCGCCGCAGCGAAGCCTGGATGCGCGCCCTGCTCACCACCACGGTGGACGGCGTGATCACGATCGCGCGCGACGGCACCATCACCGAATTCAACGCCTCGGCCGAGCGCATCTTCGGCTGGCGGCGCGAGGAGATCGTCGGCCGCAGCGCCAGCCTGCTGGTCGCCGATGACGACGCGGCCACGCACGACGGCCTGCTGGGCCTGATCACCGAAGGCTACACCCCGGCGATGTCGGGCAGCAGCGAAATCATGGGCAAGCGCAAGGACGGCAGCCTGGTGCCGATCCGCCGCGCCATCGGACACGCGCGCCTGGACAAGCAGGACCTGTTCGTCTGCTTCATCACCGACATCAGCGAGCGCCGCGCGATCATGCAGGCGCTGCATGCCAGCGAAGCGCAGTTCCGCTCCCTGATCGCCAACATCCCCGGCATTTCCTTCCGCTGCACGCTGGACGGCCAATGGCCGATGGTCTTCATCAGCGACGCGGTCGAACGCGTCACCGGCTACCCGGCCGCCGACTTCCTGGGCGACCAGCCACGCCGCCTGTTCGGCACCCTGATCCATGCGACCGACCGCGTGCGCGTGAACGAGGAACTGGAAGCCGCGCTGCGCGAGGACCGCCCCTACCTGGTCGAATACCGCCTGCTGCACCGGGACGGCAGCGTGCGCTGGCTGTGGGAAAACGGCAGCGGCGTGCGCGACGAGGAGGGCACCGTGACCTGGCTCGACGGCGTCATCCTCGACATCACCGAACGCCGCCAGATGGAAGACGCGCTGCGCGACGCCAAGGACAAGGCCGAACAGGCCGCCGCCGCGCGCGCGACCTTTGTCGCCAACATGAGCCACGAGATTCGCACGCCGATGAATTCGATCCTCGGCTTCACCGACGTCCTGCTCGACGGCGAGTTGAACAAGGAACAGCGGCGCCACCTCGACACCATCCGCAGCGCCGGCCGCGCGCTGCTGCGCCTGCTCAACGAGATCCTCGACACCGCCAAGCTGGAAAAGGGCGCGGTGGAGCTGGAGCAGAACGACTACAACCTGCTGTCGCTGATCGACGAGCTCTCTTCCACGCTGGCCGCGAATGCGCGCGCCAAGGGCCTGCACCTCGACATCCACTACGATCCGGCGCTGCCGACCGGCCTGCGCGGCGACGAGCTGCGCGTGCGCCAGGTGCTCACCAACCTGCTCGACAACGCGATCAAGTTCACCGAGAAAGGCACGGTCACCCTGCGCGTGCGCGCCGAGGGCGACCAGCTGTGCATCATCGTCAGCGACACCGGCATCGGCATCGCCCCCGAGCGCCTGCAGGCGATCTTCGATCCCTTTACCCAGGCCGACGCCTCGATGACGCGCCGCTTCGGCGGCACCGGCCTGGGCACCACCATCAGCAAGCAACTGGTCGAGCTGATGGGCGGGAAGATCTGGGCCGAGAGCGAACTCGGCAAGGGCACCAGCTTCCACGTGCACCTGCCGCTGGTGCTGGCGCGTTTCGCGCAGCAGGCGCCGCGCGTGCGCAGCGCCGCCGTGCTGCCGCCGCTGCGCGTGCTGGCCGCCGACGACGTGCCGCAGAACCTGGAGCTGCTGCAGCTCCTGATGGCGCGCCGCGGCCACTCGCTCACCGCCGTGGCGGATGGCGCCGCGGTGCTGGAACAGGCCAGGGACGGCGACTTCGACCTGGTGCTGATGGACTTCCAGATGCCCACGCTCGACGGTTTGAGCGCCACGCGCGCGCTGCGCGCCCACGAGGCGGCCACCGGCAAACGCCGCACGCCGGTGATCGCGATGACCGCCAGCGTGCTGGCCGAGCACCGCCGCGCCAGCGTGGAAGTGGGCATGGACGGCTTCGCCACCAAGCCGGTCGACTGGTTCACGCTGTCGCACGAGATCGCCCGCGTGCTGGGCCTGGACCAGCAGCAGGCCGACAAGGATGCGATCGCGGTGCCGGCCCTGGCGCGCGAGGTGCTGAACCGGCGCGCCGGCCTGCACCGCTGGGCCGACAAGGCGGACGTGTACGCCGAGGCGCTCGAGCATTTCGGCCGCCAGTACGGCGACCTCGCCACCACGCTGAAGATGCACGCGGCGGGCGGCTCGCACCAGCAACTGCGCATGCTGGCGCACAAGGTGCGCGGCGTGGCCGCCAACGTCGGCCTGGAACAGCTGTCGGACGCGCTGTCCAAGCTCGAGCAGGCCACCAACACCGTGCCGACCGACGAGCGCGAGGCCGCCCAGGCGCTGGAGAGCGCGACCGCCGCGCTGGGCGTTGCGCTGGCCGCGATCCGCGCCGGCAGCCCGCAGCCGACCGTGGCGCCCGAGGCCGCGCCCTTCGACCTGGCGCGCGCGCGCCGTGCCGGCGGCGTGCTGTTGCAGGCCCTGCGCCGCGGCGCCCTCGACGACGCCGCCCTGTCCGGCCTGGCGGCGGCGCTGGCCGGCCATCCGGTGGCGCCGCGCGTGGCCCAGATCCAGGGCGCGATCGGCGACTTCGAATTCGACTCCGCCCTGGAACAGCTGGAGGCCGTGATGGCCACGCTGGGCGAACAGGAATAGTTTTTCAGGATTCACGAGCATGACCCAACCGAACAACCGGCCGCTGATCCTCGCGGTCGACGACGAGGCCAGCAACCTGCAGCTGCTGCGCCAGATCCTGCAAGACCACTACCGCCTGCTGTTCGCCAAGGACGGCGCGCGCGCGCTCGAGCTGGCGCGCCAGGAAAGCCCCGACCTGGTGCTGCTGGACGTGATGATGCCGGGGATGTCCGGCTACGAAGTGTGCGCATCGCTCAAGGCGGAACCGGTCACGGCGGCCATCCCCGTGATCTTCGTGACCGCCCTCACCGACACCGCCGACGAGCTGGAAGGCTTCGAGGCCGGCGCGGTCGACTACATCACCAAGCCGGTGAGCCCGCCGATCGTGCGTGCGCGCGTGCGCACCCACCTGTCGCTGGTGCGCATGGAAGAGCTACGCGCGACGCGCTTGGAGATCGTTCAGCGCCTCGGCCTGGCCGCCGAGTACAAGGACAACGAGACCGGCCTGCACGTGATCCGCATGAGCCACTTCTCGCGCATCCTCGGCATCGCCGCCGGCATGGGCGAGGTGGAGGCGGACGACCTGCTGCACGCCGCGCCGATGCACGATGTGGGCAAGATCGGCATCCCGGACCGCATCCTGCAGAAGCCCGGGCCGCTCGACCCGGACGAATGGAAGATCATGCAGAGCCACGTGACCATCGGCGCCGAGATCATCGGCGAGCATGAAGGCGGCATGCTGGCGCTGGCGGCGCAGATCGCGCTCACCCACCACGAAAAGTACGACGGCAGCGGCTACCCGCGCGGCCTGCGCGGCGATGGGATCCCGCTGGTGGGGCGCATCGTGGCGATCGCCGACGTGTTCGACGCGCTGACCTCGAAGCGGCCCTACAAGCGGGCCTGGACCGAGCAGGAAGCGCTGGACTTCCTGCGCGAGCAGAAAGGGCGCCATTTCGATCCGGCGCTGGTGGACCTGTTCATCGAGCAGATGCCGGCGGTGCGGGCGGTGCAGGAGCGCTGGGCGGAAGCGTAAGGGTTATCGTTAATGCGAATTCGCCCGGCTTTCCGTAGCGTGGGCGGCTTTGCCGCCCACGCGTTCAAACAATGGCCGAGCAAACGCGACGTCATTTCAAGCGATAGTTGAACGCGTGGGCGGGAAAATAGTCCACCGGACTATTTTCCCCCGCCCACCCTACGATTATCGCGTCGGCGGCACGCCCGCCAGCCCCACGCTGCCGGGCGCGTTCGCGGTGGCCTTGCGCGCCACCAGTTCCTTGTACAGGTCGGTGTAGCTGGCCGCCATCTGCTCCGACGTGAACAGCTCGTGATAGCGCTGTTCCGCGCGCGCGCCCATGCGGCGCGCCATGTCGGTATCGTTCCACAGCGCCTGCAGCGCGCCGCGCAGCGCCGCGGCGTCGGAGGGCGGCACCACCAGCCCGGTCTCGCCGTGCTGGTTGATGTAGGTGGTGCCGCTGCCGATCTCGCAGGAGATCATCGGCTTGCCGTACATCGCCGCTTCGAGCAGCGAGATGCCGAAGGATTCGGCCCGCAGGTGCGAGGGGAAGGCCATCGCATGGCACAGGCTCAGGAGCGCCGCCTTGTCGGCGTCGTCGACTCCCCCGGTGAACATCACGTGCTTCAGGCCGAGGCGCGCCGCCTGCTCGCGCAATGCCTGCTCTTCCGGGCCGGTGCCGACGATCACGATCGGATAGTCGAGCCCCCGCGCCGCCTCGAGCAGCACGTGCAGGCCCTTGTAATAGCGCAGCACGCCGACGAACAGGAAGAACTTCGGGCCGACCCTGGCGCGCCAGTGCGCCAGGCGGCATGGATCGACCTGCGGATAGGTGGATTTGTCCAGGCCGTAGGTGATGACGCGGGTCTTGTCGCGGTAGCGCTGCAGCACGTTTGAGGAGGCCAGGTAGTTGGGCGACGCCGCGACCACGGTATCGACGCTGTCGAAGAAGCGGAACTTGAGCGGCTGGTACAGGCGCAGCCAGCGCTTCTGGCGCACGATGTCGGCGTGGTAGCTGACCACGGTCGGCTTGTTCACGCGCGCCATGAAGTGCGCCAGGTCCATGAAGGGCCAGGGGAAGTGGTAATGGACCACGTCGGCCTCGCGCGCCAAGCGCGCCAGTTCGCCGATCGCCTGCAGCGAGCAGGCGTTCGAGGCGATCTCGAAGTTCTGCGGCACCCGGTGCACGACGTGGCCGTCGAACTGGATCGGGGCCAGGTTCTTCTGGCGCGACAGCGACAGCACGGTATTGGTCACGCCCAGGCGCGACGTGCCGACGCACAGCTGGCGGATCACCTGTTCGATGCCGCCGACCGAGTCCGGGAAGTACGTCTTGTAGAAATGAAGGACACGCATGTTGGAAGCTTACTGCGAAAGTAGCGCACGGTACACCTCGGCAGTTTGCCGTGCGGTCGCGTGCCAGGTGAGTTGTTCGGCCCGTTGGCGGCCGGCCGCGATGCAGCGCGCGCGCTCGTGGGCATCCATAGCCAGGGTCTGCAGCGCCTCGGCCAGCAGGCCGGTGTCGAGCGGATCGACCTCGAGTGCGGCGCCTTGCGTCACTTCGGGCAGCGAGCTGGCGTTCGAGGCCACCACCGGCACGCGCGAGGCGAAGGCCTCGACCACCGGGATGCCGAAGCCCTCATACAGCGAAGGAAAGGCGAACACGCCGGCGCCCGCATACAGGTGGCGCAGCTGCTGCGCGTCGGTGAGCTTGTCGAGCCAGACCACGTTCTCGCCATTCGCCTGCGCCGCTTCGAGCTGGGCGACCAGCGCTTCGCAGCGCCAGCCGCGCGCGCCGACCACCACCAGCGCGCGCTCGTCGCGCAACGACTTCGGCAGCGTCAGCCAGGCATCGAGCAGGCGGCCGACGTTCTTGCGGGGCTGCAGGGTGCCGACCGTGAGAAAGTAGCCGGGGCGCAGTTTGTATTGCGCGAGCGTGGCCGCCAGCGCCGCCCCGTCGGGCGCCTCGAGCCATTCCTCGTCCACGCCGCAATGGACGACCGAAACCCGGTTCGGGTTCACGCCGAAGCATTCGACCAGTTCGTCGATCGCGAAATGCGACAGCGCGATGACGTGGTCGGCCTTGGCGGCGGCCTTGCGCTGCAGCCAGTTCTTGAGGCTGCGCAGGCGCGGGTTGCACCACTCGGGGTACTTGATCGGCAGGGCGTCGTGCAGGGTCGCCACCACCGGGCAGTCCATGCGCACGATGCGGTAATCGGTGGCGTGGAACAGGTCCGCCGGCATGTGGACGCGGTGCGCGGCAGGGGTGGCCAGGTCGACCAGCGAGGCGGTTTCGAAGGATTGCGGCATGGGCTGGCCGATGCTGATGCCCTGACCCTGCGAACGGATGCGCGGCCAGGAATACGGCGCGACGGTGCAACCGGTACGCGGCAGGTGGCGCATCAGTGCGCGGGTATAGACGCCGATGCCGTCCAGGCGGCCGCCGGTCAGGCCCGGTTCGATCATGGTCGTTCCGAGCCCGACGGTGAGACCGCCGGCCCTCACGCCAGGTACATCCAGCGCAGCGTCTCGGACAGCGGCGTCGGGTCGAGTTGGCCGATGACTGCGGTGAGCTTGCTGTTGCTGCCCGACAGCGTGAGCACGTCGTTGGCGCGGACAAACGCCGGGTTGACGTGCACGTCGATGTGGTAGCCGGCGATCTCGCTCATCATGTCGATCAGGTTGGCCAGCGAGTGCGAACTGCCCGAGCAGACATTGAAGGCTTCGCCGGCGGGCGCCACGGCCAGCAGGCGGCGGTAGGCGCGCGCCACCATGCGCACGTCGGAGAAGTCGCGCGCGATCGCCAGGTTGCCCAGTTCGATGCGCTTCTCGTTGCGGCGGAAGTGGGAGACGATCTTCGGCAGCAGGAAGTTCTCGGCCTGGCCGATGCCGGTGTAGTTGAACGGGCGCGCGATGGTGATCGGCAGCTTGTCCATCCACAGGCGCGCCATGTATTCCATGGCCAGCTTGCTGACGGCATAGTCGTTGGCCGGGGACGGCGCCACGTTCTCGTCGATGACGGGCACGCTGGCATTGCCGTAGATGTTGGCCGAGGAGGCCAGCAGCACGCTGGTGGGGCGATGCTTGCCGGCGGCCAGCGCCTCGAGCAGGTTGCGCGTGCCGACCACGTTGACGCGGTACATCAGTTCGACATCGGAGTGGGCCACGAAGGCGATGCCGGCCAGGTGGGCGACCACGTCGGGTGCGACCTCGTCGACCATGCGCGCCACGGCCTGGCGGTCGCACAGGTCGACCGGATGGATGTCGGGACCGAGCTCTTCGCCCGGCATCACGGTGCCGTAGACACGGTAACCGGCCGCCGTGAGCTCCTGCGCCATGTAATGACCGGTGAAGCCGCGCAGGCCCGTGATGAGCGCGCGGCGTCCCTCGCCTTCCCTCCCGCCGATGAAGGCCGGGATGTCGTCCGTGGCCATGCGTTCCATGATCTTAGAACGAGAATCCGATTTCGTTGCGACGCAGGTCGGCGTCGACCATCATCTGGCACAGTTCCTCGAGCGTGGTCTTCGGCTCCCAGCCGAGCACGCGCCTGGCCTTGGCCGGATCGCCGATGAGCAGGTCGACCTCGGCCGGGCGGTAGAACTTCGGCGACACGCGCACCAGGGCCTTGCCGGTACGGGCGCAATGACCGACTTCGTTCTCGCCTTCGCCGCTGAACTCGATGTCGATGTTCGCACCCTTGAAGGCCATGGTGACGAAGTCGCGCACGGTCTCGGTGCGCTTGGTGGCCAGCACGAAGGTGTCGGGCTCGTCGGCCTGCAGGATGCGCCACATGCCTTCGACGTATTCCTTGGCGTAGCCCCAGTCGCGCTTGGCGTCGAGGTTGCCCAGTTCGAGCACGTCGAGCTTGTTCAGCACGATCTTGGCGACCGAGTCGGTGATCTTGCGGGTGACGAACTCGCGGCCGCGCAGCGGCGACTCGTGGTTGAACAGGATGCCCGAGGAACCGTAGATGCCGTAGGACTCGCGGTAGTTGACGGTCATCCAGTGGGCGTACAGCTTGGCGACGCCGTAGGGGCTGCGCGGGTAGAAAGGCGTTTCCTCGACCTGCGGGATGGACTGCACCTTGCCGAACATTTCGGAGGTGGATGCCTGGTAGAAGCGGATCTTCGGATTGACGATGCGGATGGCTTCGAGCAGGTTGACCGCGCCCAGGCCGGTGATCGAGGCGGTGGTGACCGGCTGTTCGAAGGACACGCCGACGAAGCTCTGCGCCGCCAGGTTGTAGACCTCGTCGGGCTGGCTGCTTTCGACCAGGCGGATGCTCGAAGACAGGTCGGTGAGATCGTACTCGACCAGCGCCAGGTTCGGGTGCTTGTCGATGCCGAGCTCTTCGATGCGCCAGAAGTTGACCGAACTGGAGCGACGGAAGGTGCCGGTCACGTGGTAACCCTTCTCCAGGAGAATCTGCGCTAAGTAGGCGCCATCCTGGCCGGTAATACCAGTGATCAGGGCTCTTTTCGTTGTTTGCATGTTCTTGGGTTCTTGAAGATGGTCTTGCAGGCAGCCAGACTCAGGAAAGCCGGGATTGTATCAGAGAGGAGGTCTTGTCTACCTTGACACGGTAGAGGCTGCTGCAATAATTGCAACACTTTATCTCAACATTATGCCCTGAAAAGGGTAGCGACCGGTGCCCGCTTACGGTTTGTTACCGTTGTATTTGTGCGAAGACAAATTGTGAAATTCCGAGACAAAAAAGCCTGACGCAGCTCAAGGGGCTGCGTCAGGCTTGGATGTCAACGTGCGTTAGTACTTACTTAGCGTTGCGACACCGCGTCCACCACGCACAGGGCCGTCATGTTGACGATGCGGCGCACCGTCGACGACGGCGTCAGGATGTGCACTGGATGTGCGCAGCCCAGCAGGACCGGGCCGATCGCGATGCCGTTGCCGGCGGCGCTCTTGACCAGGTTGTACGAGATGTTGGCGGCATCGATGTTCGGCATCACCAGCAGGTTGGCGTCGCCGGTCAGGGCCGAGTTCGGCATGATCTTGGCGCGCACCTTGGCTTCGATCGCGGTGTCGCCATGCATCTCGCCGTCGATTTCCAGGTTCGGCTTGGCCTGCTGCACCAACGGCAAGACCGCGCGCATCTTCTGGGCCGAGGCGCTGTTGGCGGTCCCGAAGTTCGAGTGCGACAGCAGGGCCGCGCGCGGATGCATGCCGAAGCGCTCCATCTCCTCGGCCGCCATGACGGTGATCTCGGCCAGTTCCTCAGCGCTCGGGTTCTCGTTGACGTGGGTGTCGACCATGGCCAGCTGGCGGTCCGGGGTGATCAGGAAGTTCATCGCCGCGTACACGTTCGAGCCCGGGCGCTTGCCCAGCACCTGGTCGATGTAGTGCAGGTGCATCCAGGTGGTGCCGTAGGTGCCGCAGATCAGGCCGTCGGCGTCGCCCTTGTGGACCATCATGGCGCCGATCAGGGTATGGCGGCGGCGCATTTCGATCTTGGCCAGGTCGATGGTCACGCCCTTGCGCTTGGCCATCTCGTAGTAGGTCTGCCAGTAGTCGCGGTAGCGCTCGTCGAAGTCGGGGTTGATGACGTCGACGTTCTGGCCCAGTTTCAGGCGCAGGCCGAACTTCTCGATGCGCTTTTCCAGCACCGCCGGACGGCCGACCAGGATCGGGCGCGCCAGTTTCTCGTCGACCACCACCTGCACCGCGCGCAGCACGCGTTCGTCCTCGCCTTCGGCGTAGACGATGCGCTTGGCTTCCAGCGGCGCGGCCTTGGCCACCGCGAACAGCGGCTTCATGAAGGTGCCGCTGCGGTACACGAACTGCTGCAGGCTCTCGGCGTAGGCGGCCAGGTCTTCGATCGGACGGGTGGCGACGCCGCCGTCCTGCGCCGCCTTGGCCACCGCCGGGGCGATGTGGGTGAGCAGGCGCGGATCGAAAGGCATCGGGATCAGGTATTCCGGGCCGAAGGACAGGTTGGCGATGCCGTAGGCCGAGGCCACGATGTCCGACTGCTCGGCGTGGGCCAGGTCGGCGATCGCACGCACCACCGCGATTTCCATGTCGCGGGTGATGGTGGTCGCGCCGCAGTCCAGCGCGCCGCGGAACATGTAGGGGAAGCACA
This sequence comes from Massilia sp., assembly GCF_046293535.1. Taxonomy (NCBI): domain Bacteria; kingdom Pseudomonadati; phylum Pseudomonadota; class Betaproteobacteria; order Burkholderiales; family Oxalobacteraceae; genus Massilia; species Massilia sp. Next base: position 166,417 of record NZ_JBKBOV010000003.1, read on the forward strand.
GGACGTTGTTGACCTGGTTCGGGTAGTCCGAACGGCCGGTGGCGATGATGGCGTCGCTGCGCACCGCCTTGACGTCTTCCGGCAGGATTTCCGGGTTCGGGTTGGCCAGCGCCAGGATCAGGGGATTGGGCGCCATCTGGGCGACCATGTCCTGCTTCAGGACGCCGCCTGCCGACAGGCCCAGGAAGATGTCGGCGCCGGGGATGACGTCGCGCAGCGAGCGGTGCTCGGTATCCTGGGCGAAGCGCGCCTTGTCCTCGTCCATCAGCTCGGTGCGGCCCTTGTAGACCACGCCGGCCAGGTCGGTGACAAAAATGTTCTCGAGCGGGAAGCCGAGGTCGACGATCAGGTCGAGGCAGGCCAGCGCGGCCGCGCCGGCGCCCGAGACCACCAGCTTGCAGCTTTTAATATCCTTGCCGACCACCTTCAGGCCGTTCAGGATGGCGGCGCCGACGATGATGGCGGTGCCGTGCTGGTCGTCGTGGAAGACCGGGATCTTCATGCGCTCGCGCAACTTGCGCTCGATGTAGAAGCACTCGGGCGCCTTGATGTCCTCGAGGTTGATGCCGCCAAAAGTAGGCTCGAGCGACGCGATGATGTCGACCAGCTTGTCCGGGTCGTTCTCGTTGATCTCGATGTCGAACACGTCGATCGCGGCGAACTTCTTGAACAGCACGCCCTTGCCTTCCATGACGGGCTTCGAGGCCAGCGGGCCGATGTTGCCCAGCCCGAGCACGGCGGTGCCGTTGGAGATCACGGCGACCAGGTTGCCGCGCGCGGTGTACTTGTACGAGTTGGCCGGGTCCTTAACGATTTCCTCGCAAGGCGCGGCAACGCCGGGCGAATACGCCAGCGCCAGGTCGCGCTGGTTCAGCAGGCCCTTGGTCGGGGTGACGCTGATCTTGCCGGGGCGAGGGATCTGGTGGTATTCGAGTGCCGCTGCACGCAGTTGTTGACGCAATTCTTCTTTCTTGTCCGATGACGAGTCCATGCCGGGCAGCCTTCCTGAAACTAGAGGGGAACCTCCAATTTTATCAGACGAACAGTTGACAAAGGCTACGTATTTTCAACAAGCAGTAGAATGATTTATAAGATTTGCCAATAAATTAACACCAGCTATTAGCCGGGCTTCTAAATAAGCCGGCGGTTTACAATGCGCGGATGCTTTCCGAATTCGACCTGATCAAACAATTCTTCAAGCGCGACCGTCCCGGCCGGGCCGAACTCGGCATCGGCGACGACTGCGCGCTGCTGGCGATCGCCCCCGGCCGCCAGCTGGCGATCTCGAGCGACATGCTGGTCGAGGACCGCCATTTCTTCGCCGGCGCCGAGCCTTTCATGCTTGGCCACAAGAGCCTGGCGGTGAACCTGTCCGACCTGGCGGCGATGGGCGCCCGCCCGGTGGCCTTCACGCTGGCCCTGGCGCTGCCCGCCGCGGACCCGGTCTGGCTGGAAAGCTTCTCGCGCGGGCTGTTCGCGCTGGCCGATGCGCACGGCTGCGAGCTGGTCGGCGGCGACACCACCAAGGGGCCGCTGAACATCTGCATCACGGTGTTCGGCGAACTCGCTCCGGGACACGCCTTGCGGCGCGACGCCGCGCGCCCGGGGGACGACCTGTGGGTCTCGGGGACGCTGGGCGATGCGCGCCTGGCCCTGGCCGGGTACTGCAAGGAAGTGGCGCTGCCTGACGCGGAACTCGCGCAGGCCGGGCAACGCATGCACATGCCGGCACCGCGCGTGGCCCTGGGGCTGGCCCTGGCGGCGCGGCCGGTCGCGCATGCGGCGCTCGACATCTCGGACGGGCTGGTGGGAGACCTGGGGCATATCCTGGCAGCCTCGAAGGTCGGCGCCACGCTGGACGTGGACGCGCTGCCGGCCGGGCCGGTGCTGGCGCGGCAATCGCTTGAACTGCGGCGCAGGTTCACGCTGGCGGGTGGCGACGATTACGAGCTGTGTTTCACGGCGCCGGCGGCGAGCCGGGAAGCGGTGCTGGAAGCCGGACGACAAAGCGGGACGGCGGTGACCCGGGTCGGACGGATCGAGGCCGAGCCGGGCCTGCGTTTCGTCGGCGCGGACGGCGCGCCGCTCGACCTCAGGCTGAGCGGCTGGGATCATTTCAGCTGACCGCGTGGGCGGGAGACCCGCCCACCCTACGATAGACCGGTTTTCGTCGGGTGGGCAGGGTAAGTTCGGGCAATGCCCGGAATTACGCCCACGCGGTCAAGCGACGTTTGATTTTTCTGCATCCTCGCGCGGCGTCTTGCGGTCGTCGTAGGGCCCGTAGGTGAGCCAGTAATGGCGGAACGCCAGCCGGATGTTCTCCCTCAGCTGCAAGTCGTTCCACGGCTTGGTATAGAAGCGGTAGATCGCCCCGCGGTTGATCGAATCGAGCACCGTCTCCACGCCGGTATCGCCCGACAGGATGATGCGAATGGTCTCCGGATACATCTCCTTCACCTTGCTGAGGAACTCGGTGCCGCTCATGACGGGCATGCGCTGGTCGCACAGGATCACCTGCACCCGGTACAGCGCCAGCAATTCGAAACCCTCGCTCGGGGTGGACGCCGTCAGCACCCGGTAGTTGTCGCGCCTGAACAGGCGGTACAACGCGGTCAGCACGTTGACGTCGTCGTCCACGATGAGCAGCGTTTGCAGCTTGTCGTCCTGCTCCTTCGGCTTGTCGGGCTGGGCGCGGTTGTCCTGCACCAGCCGCGCCAGCTCGTCGGCGGGTAGCGCGCGCGAGAAATGGAAGCCCTGGATCTCGTCGCAGCGGTTGCGCCGCAGGTAGGCCATCTGGGCGCGCGTCTCCACGCCCTCCGCGATCACCTGCATGTGCAGGCTGTGCGCCATGCTGATGATGGCCAGCGCGATCGCCGCGTCGTCCGGGTTGGTGACGATGTCGCGCACGAAGGCGATGTCGATCTTCAGCTTGTCGATCGGGAAGCGCTTGAGGTAGGCCAGGCTCGAATAGCCGGTGCCGAAGTCGTCGATCGCGATGCGGATGCCGAGTTCCTTCAGCCGCCCCAGCACGGCGATGGTGTGCTCGGCATTCGACATCAGCGCGCTTTCCGTCAGTTCCAGCTCCAGCAGGCCGGGCTCGACCCCGTGGCGCTCGAGCGCCGCGCGGATCACGCCTTCCAGGTCGCCCTCGACGAACTGGCGGCTCGACACGTTCACCGCCACCCGCACGTCGCGCACTCCACTGGCATTCCAGGCCGCGATCTGGCGGCAGGCCTCGTCGACGATCCATTCGCCGACCCGCACCACCAGCCCGGTTTCCTCCATCAGCGGCACGAATTCGGCCGGATAGACCAGCCCGAAGCCGGGACGGTTCCAGCGCAGCAGCGCTTCCACGCCCGAGATGCGGCCGGTGTTCAGCTCCAGCTTGGGCTGGTAGTACAGCACGAACTGGTTGCCCTCGAGCGCGCTGCGCAGCGCCAGTTCCAGGTCCAGGCGCGCCAGCACCTGCACGTTCATCCCGGCGGTGAAGAAGCGGTAGCCGTCGCGCCCCGCTTCCTTGGCGCGCACCATCGCGGTGTCGGCATACTTGACCAGGGTGCCCGGCTCGGTCGAGTCTTCCGGGTACATGGCGATGCCGATGCTGGCCGTCAGCGCGGCCTGCTGGCCGAGCAGGTCGAAGGGCGCGCGCAGCGACTCGCGGATCTCGTTGGCGACGTTCACCGCTTCCTGCTGGTCGCGCGTCATGGTCAGGATCAGGGCGAACTCGTCGCCGCCCAGGCGCCCGGCGGTGTCGCGCAGGCGCACCACGCGCACCAGGCGCGTGCTGAACTGGCGCAGCAATTCGTCGCCGAGCGAGGTGCCGAGCGAATCGTTGATGATCTTGAAGCGGTCGAGCGTGATGCACAGCACCGCCACGCGCCAGTTCTTGTCGCGCGCCAGCTCGATGGCGTCGCGCAGGTTCTGGAAGAACAGGGTGCGGTTCGGCAGGCCGGTGAGCGCATCGTAGCTGGCCATGTGGCGCAGGCGCTCCTGGGCGTGCAGGCGCTCGCTGATGTCGCGCGCCACCGCGATCAGCATGCGGTTCTTGCCCAGGTCCTGCAGCTTCCAGCTGATCTCCACCGGCACCGCGCCCTGCCCGCCGGCGCGCAACAGCTCGGTCTCGACGATGTCGCCCGGCAGGGCCCCGAACTCGGTCTTGCCCGCGTCCCCTCCGGCGTCCGGCGCGGAGGTGGGCGCGCCGCCATGGGCCTGCGCATCGGCCGCCAGGTGGCGCTCGAGCAGTTCGCGCGTGGCCAGGCCCAGCGCCACCGGGTCGATGCGCAGCAGCGCGTCGCGCGAGAAGCCGAGCATGCGGCAGGCGCCGTCCGAGACGTCGACCATCGCCATCGAGGCGGTATCGATCAGGAAGATCGCATCGGGCGTCGCGTCCATCGCGCCGCGGAAGCGCGCCAGCTCGGCGGTGCGTTCGCGCACCTCGCGCTCCAGCTGCACGCCGTAGTCCTGCGACTCGCGGTGCAGCAGGCGCACCTCCAGCAGGTTGCGGATGCGCGTCATGACCTCCACGGTGTCGAAGGGCTTGCCGATGAAGTCGCGCGCGCCGGCCTCCAGCGCCGCCAGCTTCTTGTCCGGCTCGGCCGTCACCACCAGCACCGGCAGCCAGGAATCGCTCTCGAGCGGCTTGAGCGCTTCCATCACGTCGAAGCCGTCCATGCCCGGCATGTGCAGGTCGAGGATGATCAGGTCGAAGCGATGCTTCAGGTGCAGCGACACCACCTGGCGCGGGTCGTTGGTACTCGAGACGTTCTCGTACCCCGTCGTCTTCAAGAGGTATTCGAGCAGCTGGACGTTGACGGGTTCATCGTCCACGACGAGGATGCGCGCGCGGCGGATGTCGGACAGTGCAATCATTCGGCCTTCCTTTCGGCTGGTTCTGCGTTGGCCAGCGTACTGTTGATCGCATCGGTGAACTTGTCGATGTCGATCGGTTTGGTCAGGTAATGGGTGAAGCCCGCGGCCATGCCGCGCTCGATGTCGCGCTGCATGGCGTTGGCGGTCAGGGCGATGACCGGGATGGCGGCCGTCAGCGGGTCGGCGCGCAGCTGGCGCAGCACCTCGATGCCGCTCATGCCCGGCAGGTTCAGGTCCATCAGGACGATCTCGGGCAGATGCTCGCGCGCCAGCGCCAGGCCGACGTGGCCGTCGTGCGCCGACAGCAGGCGCAGGTCGGAGCGGAAACGCACGATCTCTTCGACCAGGCGCAGGTTGGCGGGGTTGTCCTCGATGTACAGGATCAGGCGCGGGTCCCCTGCGTCCGGCGCCGTGTGGACTTCCCGCGTTTCGCCGACCGCGCCTTCGGCCTGCGCCGCCAGCGGCGCGGTGGTGGCCAGCTCGATCCAGAACACGCTACCCATGCCCGGGCTGCTGGAGACGCCGATCTCGCCGCCCATCAGCTCGACCAGGCGCTTGGTGACCACCAGGCCGATGCCGGTGCCTTCCTGGCTGCCGCCCTCCTGGCCGAGCCGGTTGAAGGGCTGGAACAGGCTCGCGACCTGTTCGGCATCGAGCCCGGCGCCGGTGTCCTGCACCGACAGGCGCAGCCGTGCCGGGGCCACCTGTTCACAGGTGACCACCACCGCGCCGGCCTCGCGGTTGTATTTCACGGCGTTGGAGAGCAGGTTGAGCAGCACCTGCTTCAGGCGGGTACGGTCGGCCAGCACCACCGCGCCCGGCGTTTCCGGGAACAGCACCCGCACGCCGCGGCCTGCCGCGATCGGCTCGACCATGGCGCGGGTTTCCACCAGCGTGTCGGAGAGCGCCACCGGCTCCATCGACAGGGTCACCGTGCCCGACTCGACCTTGGCCAGGTCGAGGATCTCGTTGATCAGGGTGAGCAGGTGGCGGCCGCTCTTCAGGATATGGCCGGCGAACTCCTTCTTCTGCTCGAGCGTCGAGGGCAGCGTATCGGAAGTGAGAATCTGGGCGAAGCCGAGGATCGCATTGAGCGGCGTGCGCAGCTCGTGACTCATCGACGAGAGAAACGCCGACTTGGCCTGGTTGGCGCTGCGCGCCTCCTCGATCGCATTGGCCAGCTCGGCATTGGCCAGCGCCAGCTGCAGGGTGCGCTCGTCCACGCGCTGCTCCAGCTGCTCGTTCAGGCGCATGACTTCCTGCTGCGCGCGCGAACGTTCCGCCGCCTCGCGCGCGATCGCGCTGCTGGAAGTCTCCAGCTCGCGCGTGCGCACCTCGATCTCGGTCAGCATCGCATTGAAGGAATCGACCAGCTCCCCGGCCTCGTCGTTGCTGATGCGCGGCGCGCGGCGCGAATAGTCGCGGGTGGCGACGACGTCGCGCGCGATCTCGGTGATGGCCACGATCGGCGCCGTCACCACCCGGCCCATGCGGCGCATCAGGAGGTAGGCCACGCACATCGCCAGCAGCGTCACGCCCGCGGCGATGCTGAGGTAATCGATGGAGCGCGCCAGCAGCTGGTTCTCGGCGCGCAAGTAGACCGTGCCGAGCGCCTCGCCGTCCTCCACGATGCGCTGGTGGATGACCAGGTTGTCGCGATCGCTGGCGGGAGCGTCGGGCAACATCTCAGGCAGTCCCTGGGTCTCGCCGGTCGCCTGATAGGAAGCGAACAGCTCGCCGTCGGCGTCGTAGATGGCGGCGGCGCGCACCTGGGGGCGGGTACGCAGCAGCGCCAGGTTTTCCTTGGCCAGGCGCGGATCGTCGAAGCTCAGCGCGGCCGAGCTCATATGGCCGACCAGTTCCGCCTGGGTGGCGAGGTCGTCCAGCAAACTGCGGTGGTAGCTGCGCAGGTCGTAGAAGATGATGATCGCCACCGACACCAGCAGGGCGACGAGCGTGGTCGTCATCACCGCCCGCACCAGCTTGCTGCGGATCGAACGGCGATGGGTCATGCGGCCTCCAAGGATCCTACGTCAAACAACATTGTCAATACGGGTGCCGCCAGCCGGGCGCGGCGGCGCAAACAGCATAGCCGACGGCTTCGTGTCATGTCGCACAGAACTTTTCACTATTCAACCATATGCATGGCGGGTAAAACATGTGTGAAGCCTGAAGTGCACGCTTTCTGTGTCAGTGCGGCACGGACCGCGCTAGAATGAACCGTGCGCCGCTCGCGTGCGCCACACCGGCCTCGGCCCGCTCATCGCTTACTTGCGCGGTCAACCGCATTCAAAGGAGCTTCACGTGACGAACGATATCCTAGATCTTGCTATGAAAGTTGGCCGGGCGCTCGAGGCCAAGCGCCTGGTGCTGGCCACCGCCGAATCCTGCACCGGCGGCGGCATCTCCCAGGCGATCACCGAAATCCCCGGTTCCACCGGCTGGTTCGACTGCGGCTTCGTCACCTATTCCAACAATTCGAAGACCGAACTGCTGGACGTGCCGGCCGCGCTCATCGCGCAATTCGGCTCGGTGAGCGAGGAAGTGGCCGGCAAGATGGCCGAGGGCGCGCTGTCCAACAGCACGGCCGACGTCGCGGTGTCGACCACCGGCATCGCCGGACCGACCGGCGCGGTGCCGGGCAAGCCGGTGGGCACGGTCTGCTTCGGCTGGTCGCGCGGCGACACCACCTATACCGAGCGCCTGGTATTCCAGGGCGACCGCCAGTCGGTGCGCGAGCAGACCGTGGCGCATGCGCTGCAGGGCCTGCTGCGCTTCATCGAGTAGGCAGGCTGGCGACCAGGGTCCGGAATGACTCGGATAGCGCCGCGCCTGCTGGGCGGCCTGGCGCTGCTCGCAGCCGCCGGGCCGGGATCCACCCAGCCCCTTGACGACGCCGCCGCGTACACCGTGTACGCGGCGGGCGACATCGCGCGCTGCAAGCACCCCGACCCGCGCTGGTCCGGCGCCGCCGCCACCGCCAAGCTCGTGGAGCCGCTGCTGCGCGCCGATCCCAGGTCCGCCGTGCTGTCGCTGGGCGACCATACCTACCCGGTCGGCGCGGCGGCCGAGTTCGAAAAATGCTACCACCCGACCTGGGGACGCTTTCGCGAGCGCACCTGGCCGACGCCCGGCAACCACGAATACGCGACGCCCGGCGCCGCGCCCTACTTCGCGTATTTCGGCGCACGGGCCAGGCCGCAAGGACGCAGCTGGTACAGCCTGCGGCTCGGCAGCTGGCTGGTGCTGTCGCTGGACAGCAACCTGAGCGGTGAGCCCCACGCGGAGCAGATCGGCTGGCTGCGCGACACGCTGGCGCGCGAGAAGGCCGCCTGCACCCTCGCCTTCTGGCACCACCCGCTGTACACCTCGGGCGGCCATATCGGCTACCAGGGCCGCATGCGCGACGCCTTCGCGCTGCTGCACGCGGCCGGCGCCGAGCTGGTCTTGTCGGGCCACGACCACGATTACGAACGCTTCGCGCCGCAGGATGCCGACGGCCGGCTCGACCGGGCCACGGGCGTGCGCCAGTTCGTGGTCGGCACTGGCGGCGCCTATGCCACGCCCTTCCTGCAGTTCACGCCGAACAGCGAGGTGCGCGAAGCCAGCCACGACGGCGTGCTGCGGCTGCGCCTGCTGGACGGGGCCTACGAATGGCGTTTCCTGCCGGCCGCCCCGGAACGGGTGCCGGCCGGGGCCACCCTCGACCACGGACGCGCCCGCTGTCATTGAGTTTCCACCAAGCGCGACAGAAGGAGCACCACATGCGATACTGCCGGCTGCTCGCCCTGATATTGATGATGACCACATTCGCTCCACCCCTTGGCGCCCAGTCCGTGCCGCCGCCCCTGCCCACCGTCGCCTTCGAGAAAACCATCCTGCCCAACGGCCTGCAGGTGATCCTGGTCGAAGACCGGCGCCTGCCGATCGTGGCGGTCAACATCTGGTACCACGTCGGCCCGGCCAACGAAGCGCCCGGCCTGACCGGCTTCGCCCACCTGTTCGAGCACATGATGTTCGCACAGACGCGCCACATTCCGCGCGGCATGGCCGACCGCCTGCTCGAGGGCGCCGGCGCCACCGACAGCAACGGCGGCACCGGCTACGACCAGACCAGCTACTACGACACCGTGCCCTCCAACCAGCTGGAACTGGCGCTGTGGGTGCACGCCGACCGCATGGGCTACCTGCTGGACGTGCTCGACCAGAAGGCGCTGACCAACCAGCAGGACGTGGTGCGCAACGAACGCCGCGAGACCGTCGAGGACGAACCCTACGGCCTGGTGCAGGAAGCGCTGGCGCACGCGCTGTTCCCGAAGGGCCATCCGTATTACGCCTCGATCATCGGCTCGCACGCCGACATCCAGAACGCGAAACTCGACGACGTGCGCCAGTTCTTCCAGCGCTACTACGGGCCGAACAACGCCAGCATCGTGATCGCCGGCGACATCGACAAGGCGAAGACGCGCGCCCTGGTCGAGCGCTACTTCGGCAGTTTCAAGCGCAGCCCGCCGGTGGCGCGCCCGCGCGTGACCACGCCGCCGATCACCAGCGAGCGCCGCGTGGTGGTGCGCGACCGCGTGGAGCTGCCGCGCATCTTCATGGGCTGGCTCACGCCGCCGGCATACCAGCCCGGTGACACCGAGCTGGCGGTGGCGGCCGAGATCCTCGGCGGCGGCAAGTCGAGCCGGCTGTACAAGAAGCTGGTGTACGAGCGCCAGATCGCCCAGGACGTGGACGCCAGCCAGAACTCCCAGGGCCTGGTCTCGACCTTCGTGATCGACGTCACGGCACGCCCCGGCGTCGAAGCGCGCGCGCTGGAAGCGGCGATCGACGCCGAGCTGGCCCAGCTGCGCGATCACGGCCCCTCGCAGCGCGAAGTCGAACGCGCCCGCAACAGCCTCGAGACCGCCCTCCTGAGCACCATCGAAAAGCTGGGCGGCGACGGCCTGGCCGACCAGCTCAACCACTACAACCAGTACACCGGCGACCCGGGCTACCTGCCCAAGGACCTGGCGCAGCTGCGCAGCATCACGCCCGCCGACGTGCAGCGTGCCATACGCAGCTACCTGGGCCAGCAGGCGCGCGCGGTGGTCACCGGCGTGCCCGGCAAGCCGGTGATCGACGATCCGCGCGTGCCGCCCGCACCCAAAGCCGGCAAGGCCGGCAAGCCGGCCGCCGCTCCCGCGCAGGAAGCGGTCAATGCGCCGGAACCGTGGCGCGCGCAGCAGCCGAAGGGCGGGCCGGCGCCGCGCTTCACGCTGCCGCAGGGCGAGTCCTTCAAGCTCGCCAACGGCTTCACCGTGATCCATCACTACAAGCCGGGCCTGCCGCTGGTGGCGGCCCAGCTGGTGGTGCGCAGCGGCAGCGCCGAGAACCCCGCCAAGCTGCCCGGCCTGGCCGGCTTCACGGCGCAGATGCTGGAAGAAGGCACGGCCACGCGCAGCGCTCCTAGAATAGCCGACGAGATCGCGCAGCTCGGCGCCTTCCTCGACACCGGCACCGGCCCCGATGCCTCGATGGTGTCGCTGCTGTCGCTGCGCGCGAATTTCGCGCCCGCGCTCGACATCATGGCCGACATCGTGCTGCGTCCGGCCTTCCCCATCGCGGAAGTCGAACGCCAGCGCGCCGACCGGATCGGGGAACTGATCCAGCAGCGCGACGATCCGGAATCCGTGGCGGCGGTGGCCGCGGCAGGCGCCCTGTTCGGCAGCAGGCATCCGAAGGGCTATGGCCAGCTCGGCACCGAACCGGCGATCCGCGCCGTCACGCGCGACGACCTGGTCGACTTCTGGCGCCGCCATTACGTGCCGGGGAACGCGGCGCTGGTGGTGTCGGGCGATATCGCGCGCAGCGAACTGAAGGCGCTGGTGGAAGCGCGCTTCGCGGCCTGGCCGCGTGCCGACGTCCCCGACGGCGGCCCGGGCGAGCCCGCGGGCACGCCCGCGCGCCTGGTGCTGGTCGACCAGCCGGGCGCGGTCCAGACCGCATTGCGCGTGACCGGTATCGGCGTGGCGCGCACGACCCCGGACTTCCCGGCGCTGCAGGTGCTGAACGGGGCGCTGGGCGGCATGTTCTCCAGCCGCCTCAACGACAAGCTGCGCGAGACCAAGGGCTATACCTACGGCATCTCCTCCTGGTTCCGCTACGACCGCACGCCCGGCCCCTTCGTCATCGCGAGCAGCGTGCGGCGCGATGCCACCGGCGCTTCGGTGCGCGAGATCTTCAGCGAGGTGAACGCGATGCGCGACGCGCCGCTGCCGGCCGCCGAACTCGACACCGCCCGCGACGCCCAGGTGCTGTCGCTGCCGGGGGCCTTCGAGACCAATGCCGACATCGGCGCCAGCATGGCCGACCTCTTCATCCATGAGCTGCCGCTCGACTACTACGCGCGCCTGCCCGGCCAGATCGCCGCCGTCACGGCGGCGCAGGTGCAGGCCGCGGCGCGCAAGTACCTGGCGCCGGAAAAGATGACGGTGGTGGCGGTGGGCGACCGCAAGCGCATCCTGCCGCAGTTGCAGCCGCTCGGGTTGGGGGCGGTGGAGGTGCGCGACAGCGATGGACAGCTGCCGCGTCCGCTGCAGTAACAGCCGCCGCGCTTGTCCGGCGCGGCATTTTCACCTAACATGTGAACAAATCTTCACATGTTGAATATGAACACGATTCCCGAATTCGCACACGCCGCCGGCGCCGTCGAGGAACTGGCCGACCTGTTCCACCTGCTCGGCGACGCCACCCGCCTGCGCATCGTGCTGGCCTGCCTGGCGCAGCCGACCGCGGTGGGCGACATCGCCGCCTCGCTCGACTTGTCCAGTTCGCTGGTCAGCCACCACCTGCGCCTGCTGCGCGCGGCCCGCATCGTCAAGGCCGAGCGCCAGGGCAAGCAGGTCTTCTATTCGGCGGCCGATGCGCACATCAGCAGCCTGCTCGCCAACATGTTCGAGCACATTGCCGAACCAGCCAACGGAATGGACGCATGAGCACCACCCACAAGCACGACCACCACGACCACGGGCATGGCCACGATCACGGCCACCATCACGGTTTCGGCCACCACCATCACCACATGCCGGATCCGGCCGGGCACGGCCGCGCCTTCGCGCTGGCGATCGGCATCAATACGCTGTTCGTGGCCATCGAATTCATCTACGGTTTCATCGCCCATTCCACCGCGCTGATGGCGGACGCCGGCCACAACCTGTCCGACGTGCTCGGCCTGATGCTGGCCTGGGGCGCGGCGGTGCTGGCCAAGAGCACGCCCAAGGGCCGCTACACCTACGGCCTGCGCGGCTCCTCGATCCTGGCGGCGCTGGCCAACGGCCTGCTCCTGATGGTGGCCTGCGGCGCCATCGCCTGGGAAGCGGTGCAGCGCTTCACCGAACCGGCGCCGGTGCAAGGCATGACGGTATCGATCGTGGCGGCGATCGGCGTGGTGATCAACGGCTTCTCGGCCTGGCTGTTCATGGCCGGCAGCAAGGGCGACCTGAACCTGCGCGGCGCCTACCTGCACATGGCGGCCGATGCCGCGCTGTCGCTGGGCGTGGTGATCTCGGGCCTGCTCATCATGGGCACCGGCTGGACCTGGGTCGACCCGGCGGTGAGCCTGGCGATCGTGGTCGTGATCGTGCTGGGCACCTGGTCGCTGCTGCGCGAATCGGTGCAGCTGTCGATGGCGGCGGTGCCGCCCGGTATCGATGCGGGCGCGGTGCACGGCTTCCTGAGCAGCCAGCCGGGGGTGAAGGAAGTGCACGACCTGCACATCTGGGCGATGAGCACGACCGAGAACGCGCTGACGGCGCACGTGGTGATGCCGGGCGGATACCCGGGGGACCGGGTGCTGGACGAAATGGTGGACAAGCTGCGCCACGACTTCGGCATCCACCACTGCACGCTGCAGGTGGAGGAAGGGACGACGCAGCATGGTTGTGCGCTGGGAGATCATCATGGTCATGGTCATGGTCATGATCATGACCACGCCCATGCGCACTAATCGAACCTGGATTCCCGCCTGCGCGGGAATGACGGTTTCAAGCCTGGTGGATCAAGCTGGTGCCAAGCGCCACCCGTATCCTCAAGACCGTCGTTCCCGCGAAGGCGGGAACCCCATTCCAAAGCGCAGTGAGAACGCCTGCATTCAGCCCGCCAGATTGGCGTACAACGCCGTACTCAGGTAGCGCTCGCCGAACGAGGGAATGATGGTCACGATCAGCTTCCCGGCGTTCTCCGGCCGCTGCGCCACCTGCACCGCCGCCCACAAGGCGGCGCCCGAGGAAATCCCCACCAGCAGGCCCTCTTCGCGCGCCGCGGCGCGCGCCGTCTCGAAGGCATCCTCGTTCTTCACGGTGATCACCTCGTCGTAGATGCCGGTGTTGAGCACCGCCGGCACGAAGCCGGCGCCGATGCCCTGGATCGGGTGCGGCCCCTTGCTCCCTTTCGACAGCATGGGCGAGGCTTCCGGCTCCACGGCGATGGCCTGGAAGCCGGGCTTGCGCGCCTTGATGACTTCGCTCACGCCGGTGATGGTGCCGCCGGTGCCGACGCCGGCCACCAGGATGTCGACCCGGCCGTCGGTGTCGCGCCAGATTTCCTCGGCGGTGGTGTTGCGGTGGATTTCCGGGTTGGCCGGATTGTTGAACTGTTGCGGCATGAAGCAGTTCGGATCGGAGGCGACCAGTTCCTCGGCGCGGCGGATCGCGCCCAGCATGCCTTCGCTGCCCGGCGTGAGCACCAGTTCGGCCCCATAGGCGCGCAGCAGCATGCGCCGCTCGTTGCTCATGGTTTCGGGCATCACCAGCTTGCAGCGGTAGCCGCGCGCGGCGCACACCATCGCCAGCGCGATACCGGTATTGCCGCTGGTGGGTTCGACGATGACGGTATCGGGCTTGATCATGCCGGCCCGCTCGGCGGCCTCGATCATGGCCAGGCCGATGCGGTCCTTCACGCTGTGCGCCGGGTTGTGGTATTCCAGCTTGCCGAGGATCTCGGCGCCACCGTTCGGGGCCAGCCTGCGGATTCGTACGAGGGGGGTGTTGCCGATCAGTTCAGTAACGTCGTTCGCGATGCGCATTGCCGGTCTCCCGATGTTTGGATTTGACTTACTTCACGTTCACCAGTTCCACGTCGAAGATCAGGTCGGCGTCGGGCGGGATCATGCCGCCAGCGCCGCGCTTGCCGTAGGCCAGCGCGCTCGGGATGATCAGGGTGCGCTTGCCGCCCACCTTCATGCCCTGCACACCCTGGTCCCAGCCCTTGATGACCATGCCGGCGCCGAGCTGGAACTCGAGCGGGTCGCCGCGGTCGAGCGAGGAGTCGAACTTCTTGCCGCGCTGCTTGGGCGCGAGCGGCTTGTGCAGCCAGCCGGTGTAGTGGACCTGCACCTTGCTGCCGACGCTGGCTTCCTTGCCCTTGCCGACCACGCGGTCGATGATCTCGACCTGCGGGGTGGGCGCGGCCGGAACGACGGCTTCCGACTGCGGCTGCACCGTCTGCGGCTGGGTCGCCTGCGGGACGGTCTGCTGCTCGGGCGCAGGCTGGGTGCTGGGCTTGGACGCGTCCTGCTGCTGGGTGGCGCTGTCCTGGGCGGTGGCGCCTGCTGCGGCCAGCACCAGCGCGGCAAATACGGTACGACGGATCATAGGGGTTCTTCCATCAAAGTGATCAATAACTGATCCTATGATAGCAAGGCCGCTTCCGCTTGCACAGTTTGCGCGTGAGCAACAGGCTCAAGCGCGTCCACCGGTTCGGCATTCGCCGCATCGGCCAGCTTGCGCAGCAGGTGGCCGGCCGCCACCATGCCGAAGGTGGCCGTGACCACCATGCTCGAGCCGAAGCCGGCGCAGTTCAGGCCGGTGATGCTGTTCGCATCGATGGCACAGGCGTCGCCGGCATCGGGATAGCGCAGCGGCTCCATCGAGAACACGGCATCGATGTGGTACTTGTTCTTTTCGCCCTTGGCGAAGCCGTACTGGGCGCGCAGGATCTTGCGCACTTTCTTCAGCAGCGGTTCCTGCTCGGTGCGGGCCAGGTCGCGCACTTCGATCTTCGTCGGATCCAGCTGGCCGCCGGCGCCGCCGATCACCACCAGGGGCAGCTTCTCGGCGCTGCAGTAAGCGATCAGGGCCGCCTTCGACTTGACGCCGTCGATAGCGTCGACCACGTAATCGAAACCTTTACCGGCGATCATCGTCTCGATGTTTTCCGGGTCGATGAAGTCCTCGACCAGGGTCACCTTGCAAAACGGATTGATCTGCGCGATGCGCTCCTTGAGCGCCTCGATCTTCGGCATGCCGATGGTCGACGTGAGCGCCTGGAGCTGGCGGTTGATGTTCGATTCGGCCACGTTGTCGAGGTCGATCAGGGTCAGGTGGCCGACGGCGCTGCGCGCCAGCGCCTCGACGATCCAGGAGCCGACACCGCCAACGCCGATCACGCAAACGTGCGCCGCACGGAAGCGTTCGAGCGCACGCTCGCCGTAGAGGCGCGCAATCCCGCCGAAGCGGCGCGCAAAGTCGACTTCGTCGTCCAGGGTAGCTGCGAGAGCAGGGGTATCGGTCAGGTTCATCCCGCCATTTTAACGGACCTCGATTGCGCATCTGCACTAAAATAGCTTCTAGTCAATCAAATTCTTCTCGTGTGTCAACAAAACGCCCCATGACCCTGAACCTCCACGACACCGCTCCCGATTTCGACCAGCCGATCGCCGTCCTCAAGCATTGCCATGACCGCATCCGCAAGCAGTTGGCGACCCTCGACAAGCTGCTCGCCCACCTGCCGGAATTCGGCGCCGACGACCAGGCGCGCCAGGCCGCGGCAGCGGTGCTGAAATACTTCGAGAAGGCGGCCCACCTGCACCACGACGACGAGGAACAGGACCTGATCCCGATGCTGCGCGCCGTGGCGCAAGGCGACGATGCCGCCACCCTGCAGGCGCTGGCGCCGGTGATCCTGCAGGATCACAAGGACATGGACGCGCTCTGGCAGGATTTGCACGAGCAACTGACCGCCATTGCCGAAGGCCAGTCACTGGTGCTGTCGGCCAGCGCGGTGCAGCGCTTCAGCCAGCGCTATTCGGCCCACATGGAACGCGAGGAAAGCACGATGGCGCCGATGGCCCTGCGCCTGTTCGGCCCGGAACAGATGGCGCAGCTGGGCCGGGCGATGCAGGCGCGCCGCGGGATCGGACAAGGCGCGGCCGCGCCCTCCCCCGCCATCGGCCAGGCCGTCGCCGACCTGCGCAAGGACTACGGTCAGGCCAGCCTGAACGAGCACGAGGTGATGGACGATCCGATGCTCCAGTTCACGCAGTGGTTCGAGCAGGCGCTGAAGGCCGAGGTGAACGAGCCGAACGCGATGTCGGTGGCCACGGTGGCAGCCAACGGCCGCCCCAGTTCGCGCATCGTGCTGGTCAAGCAATTCGACGAACGCGGCTTCACCTGGTACACCAACTACGACAGTCGCAAGGGCCAAGAGTTAGAGGATAATCAATACGCGGCTTTGTTGTTCTTTTGGAGCGAACTCGAACGTCAGGTTCGCATCGAAGGACGAGTAGAGCGCACCTCGAGCGAGGAAAGCGACCGGTATTTCCGCAGCCGGCCGCTCAAGAGCCGTTTGTCGGCCATTGCCTCCCGTCAAAGCGCTCCGATCGGCAGCCGTGCCGAGCTGGAACAGAATTACGAAGCCGTGGCACGGCAAGCCGGTGACGATCCTGCGCGTCCGGACAACTGGGGCGGTTTCCGCCTCGTGCCCGAGCGCCTGGAATTCTGGCAGGGGCGCCGCTCCCGCTTCCACGACCGCATCGTCTACGAGCGGCAGGAAGACGGCAGCTGGACCCGCCTGCGTTTACAGCCCTAGCCGGCCGCAGCGCAAGGTCTTCCTGTGCGCGGCACGCCGGCCGCTCATGCCGGAGGTGGACCATGTTCGAGCAGATGGTGTTGTCGGCCTGGAATGCAGGCCTGCGTGACAAGCTGTCCCTGCCCTTGCGGGTGGAACTGTGGGATGGCCGCCAGCTCGAGTTCTCCTCCGAACCCGCGCGCGTGACCATCCGCGTGCCCGACCGCTCCGCCCTGCGCTACCTGCGCTCCCCATCGCTGTACAACCTCGGGCGCGCCTATGTCGAGGGCGCGATCGACATCAAGGGACGGGCGGCCGACATCATCAACGTCGGCAACGCCCTGGCGGCCAGCCTCGACCAGGGCCGCAGCCGCCTCGGCGACATGCTGCGCCGCGCGGTCCCGCATACGCGCGAGACCGACGCCGAAGCGATCCGCTACCACTACGACGTTTCCAACGACTTCTATGCGGCCTGGCTCGACCCGGCCATGGTGTATTCCTGCGCCTACTTCGAGAACGGCGATGAAGACCTGGCTACCGCGCAGCAGAAGAAAATCGACCACATCCTGCGCAAGATCGACCTGCGGCCCGGACAGCGCCTCCTCGACATCGGCTGCGGCTGGGGCGCGCTGGTGCTGCGCGCGGCCCAGGCCTTCGGCGCCCGCTGCGTCGGCGTCACGCTCTCCGAAAACCAGGCCCGGCTTGCGCGCGAGCGGGTCGAACGGGCCGGATTGCAGGGCCAGGTCGAGATCCGCCTGCAGGACTACCGCGACGTCGACGGCAGTTTCGAGCGCATCACCAGCGTGGGCATGTTCGAGCACGTCGGCGTGCAGCACCTGCCGGAATATTTCTCACGCGTGAACCGGCTGCTGGCCCCGGGCGGCGTGGTGATGAACCACGGCATCACGACCACCAACGTCGACAACGGCGCCACACCCTACGGCGGCGGCGAATTCATCGACCAGTACGTGTTCCCGCACGGCGAACTGGCCCACCTGGCCACGGTGGTGCGGGCGATGCAGGAAGGCGGGCTGGAGGTGCGCGACGTGGAAAACCTGCGGCGCCACTACGCGAAGACCTGCGCGATCTGGACCGACAATTTCGAAAGCAATGCCGAACACATCCGGACGCTGACGGACGAGAAACGCTTCCGGATCTGGCACGTCTACCTGGCCGGTTGCGCCTACGCCTTCGCGCACGGGAGGATCAGCCTGTACCAGATCGTGTGCGGCAAGGCCGACGGAGAGGTCGACCAATTGCCGTGGTCGCGCAGGTACATGTACGCTACTTGAGCCGCTCGCTGAAGGTCTTGCGGAACTTCGCCACCTTCGGCGCCACGACGAAGGCGCAATATCCCTGCAGCGGGTGCTGCGCAAAGTAATTCTGGTGATAGTCCTCGGCCTTGTACCAGGTCTCCTGGGGCAGCAGCTGGGTCACGATCGGCGCATCCCATACCGCCGCCATTTCGGCCATCACCTTGCGCGCCGTCGCCTCCTGCTCCAGCGAGGTGGTGAAGATCACCGAGCGGTATTGCGGGCCGACATCGTTTCCCTGGCGGTCAGGCGTGGTCGGGTCGTGGATCGTGAAGAAAATCTCGAGGATGTCGCGGTAGCTGATCACCGCCGGATCGAACTCGAGCCGTACCACTTCGGCATGGCCGGTCGTGCCTGCGCACACTTGTTCGTAGCTGGGCTGGTCGACGTGGCCGCCCATGTAGCCCGATTCCACGCGCGTCACGCCGCGCGCCTCCAGGTACACCGCCTCCAGGCACCAGAAGCATCCGCCACCCAGGATGGCTACCTCGCTCCCGCTTTGTTCGCTCATCGCATGCACCTTTGCTATTTCGTCAGATTCGATAGTTCTTAATGTAACGCAAAGCGCACTTTCGTGCAGTGCACTCGGGATCAGAACCCGGTGGACCGCCCGACAGTGGCATAATGGCGGTCCAATGAATACACGCTCTCCCCGCGCCACCACACGCGGTTTCGATTCGGCGCACTTTCGCCAAGCCCTGTCGCAATTCGCCACCGGTGTCACCGTCATCACCACGCGCCTTGCCGACGGCTCTTTCCGCGGGCTGACCGCCAGTTCCTTCAACTCGGTCTCGCTCGAGCCCCCGCTCGTCCTGTGGAGCCTGGGCGCCGGCGCCAACAGCATGCCCATCTTCAGCGGCAACTCGCATTACGTCATCAACGTGCTGGCCGCGGGCCAGCAGGACCTGGCGCTGCGCTTTTCGCGCCGCGGCACCGACGATCCCTTCGTGGGCGTCGAGTATGAACTGTCGCGCACCGGCCTGCCGATCCTGAAAGGCGTCTCGGCCTGGTTCGAATGCCACAACCGCAGCCGCTATCCGGAGGGCGATCACGTCATCTTCGTGGGCGAAGTCGAGGAATGCGCCGTGCACCCGCAGCCGGCGCTGCTGTTCCACGGCGGCCGCTTCGGCGCCACCGGCTAAGAGCGCCCAACAATTCCCCCGATGGCTGCGCTGCATCGTCTTGCCCTCGGGGTTTTGTAAGGCGCTCTACAGCGCATTGCCAGCCCATCATTGCCGATCGGGCAAAAATGAAAATGCCTGTCGCAGATTCAAAAGATGCGGCGCTGCGTCATTCCTATAATGGTCAGGCTATGGCGCGGCCCAGGGACGGGTGTGCGCTTCGTTTTCGTGAGAAAAAACCCTATCGAGACAGGACTACCATGAGCCATTCCGATTCGCCCCGCAAAGCCGCCTTCCACTGGGACGACCCCCTGCTGCTGAACAGCCAGCTCACCGACGAGGAACGCATGGTGCGCGAGGCCGCGGCGAGCTATTGCCAGGACAAGCTGAAGCCACGCATCCTCGAGGCCTTCCGCCACGAGCGCATGGACGCGGAGATCTTCCGCGAAATGGGCGAACTCGGCCTGCTCGGCCCGACCATCCCGGAACAATACGGCGGCCCGGGCCTCAACTATGTCTCCTACGGCCTGATCGCACGCGAAGTCGAGCGGGTCGATTCCGGCTACCGCTCGATGATGAGCGTGCAGTCCTCGCTGGTGATGGTGCCGATCTACGAATTCGGCAATGAGGAAACCAAACAGAAATACCTGCCGAAGCTGGCTACCGGCGAATGGATCGGCTGCTTCGGCCTGACCGAGCCGAACCACGGCTCCGACCCGGCCTCGATGGTCACCCGCGCCCGCAAGGTCGAGGGCGGCTATAGCTTGAGCGGCTCCAAGATGTGGATCACCAACTCGCCGGTCGCCGACGTGTTCGTGGTCTGGGCCAAGGACGACGAAGGCGCGATCCGCGGCTTCGTGCTGGAAAAGGGCTGGAAAGGCCTGTCCGCGCCGGCGATCCACGGCAAGTTCGGCCTGCGCGCCTCGGTCACCGGCGAGATCGTCATGGACGAAGTGTTCTGTCCGGAAGAGAACGCCTTCCCCGACGTGCGCGGCCTGAAAGGTCCGTTCACCTGCCTGAACTCGGCCCGCTACGGCATCGCCTGGGGGGCGCTGGGCGCAGCCGAAGACTGCTGGCACACCGCGCGCCAGTACGTGCTGGACCGCAAGCAGTTCGGCAAGCCGCTCGCCGCCAACCAGCTGGTGCAGAAGAAGCTGGCCGACATGCAGACCGAGATCACCCTCGGCCTGCAGGGCTGCCTGCGCCTGGGCCGCATGAAGGACGAAGGCACCGCCGCCGTCGAGATCACCTCGATCATGAAGCGCAACTCCTGCGGCAAGGCATTGGATATTGCCCGCGTTGCACGTGACATGCTCGGCGGCAACGGCATCTCCGACGAGTTCGGCATCGTCCGCCACATGGTCAACCTCGAGGTGGTCAACACCTACGAAGGCACCCACGACATCCACGCGCTGATCCTGGGCCGTGCACAGACCGGCATCGCCGCGTTCTGATTGTCTCTTCGCCCGCACCTGGCATCGGTGCGGGCCCTCTTCGCGGACCTCGATGATCAGCGCAGACAAGCAGGACGAGATACGGCGCCGGCTGCGGCACGCCGAGGCAGAGCACGAGGTCAAGGTGCTTCTTGCGGTGGAGTCCGGCAGCCGCGCCTGGGGCTTCGCCTCTCCCGACAGCGACTACGACGGGCGCTTCATCTATGTGAACCGCCCCGAATGGTATCTATCGGTCGGCCTGGAAGAGCAGCGCGACGTGATCGAGTATCCCATCGTCGACGACATGGACGTCAACGGCTGGGACCTGCGCAAGGCATTGCGGCTGTTCCAGCGTTCCAATCCCGGCTTCGTCGAGTGGATCCAGTCGCCCCTGGTCTATGAATCGACGGGCTCCTTTGCCGCTCGAGCCCGTGCCCTGCTGCCCCAGGTGTATTCGGTCGAACGCGGCGTGCACCACTACCGGAGCATGGCCAAAACCAATTTCCGCGGCTATCTGCAAACCGAGCACGTTCCTTTAAAGAAATACTTCTACGTCCTGCGCCCCTTGCTCGCGGTACGCTGGCTGCTCGCATACCGCTCACCCGCCCCGATCGAATTCGCACGCCTGCTGCCGCTGGCGGAGAGCGAGCCGGGACTAGCCCAAGCCATCGGCGAACTTCTCGTCGCCAAGCGTGCCGCGCCGGAGCTCGGGTTGGCGCCGCAGGTGCCGGCGATTCAGCGCTTTATCGTGTCCGAACTGGCGCGGCTGGAAACGCTGCATATCGCACGCGACGCACGTCCGGATACCGGGCCCTTGTTGTCCGAACTCTTCCGCGAGCTGCTGCGAGAAAGCTGGGGCTGATATCCGCGGCTCTTTGCTGCAACATATTCTTCGCAGTTTCAATCGCGCGACGTCAATACGACACGTTTTTGCGTTACGATAAGAATTAGCTTCGCATAAACGTTTCGACTCCCAGCCACGTCGAGAGATCCGATGAGCGCTCCAGATGGACTGCAATCTCCGGCTGTCGCGGATACGCGCACAGGCAGCGCCCACGTCGGCGATGCCCATGCCTTGTCGCTCGAATTGCTGCTCCAGAATCTGCCTGGTGCGGCTTACCGTTGCCGCAACGACGGCCATTGGACGATGGAGCTCGTCAGCGGCGGTGTCGAACGGCTGACCGGCTATCCTGCCACCGCTTTCCTGGCGCGCCCCGGCGTGAGCTTCGCCAGCCTGATCCATCCGGACGACCGCCCGGCGGTCGAACGCGGGATTGCCCTGGCGCTGCAGCAGCGGCGCGCTTTCCAGCTGACCTACCGCATCCGCTGCGCCGATGGCGAGCTGAAATGGGTGTACGAACAGGGCGCTGCGCCGCCCCAGGGCGGCGGCCGGGTGCTGGAAGGCTTTTTGTTCGACTACACCCAGGTGCGCAATGCCAACCTGCTGGTGCAGGAACAGGCGTCCTACCTGCAGCAGGCACGCGACGCCATCATCGCGATGGACCTGAATTCGCGCATCACCTACTGGAACAATGGCGCCGAACGGCTCTACGGGTGGAGCGCCGAGGAAGCGCGCGGCAAGAAGTTCTCCGATCTGCTGTGCGACAACCTGCCGGCCTACCACGCGGCCTACGAGAACACCCTCGCCAACGGCGAGTGGACCGGCGAACTGTCGCACCTGCGGCGCGACGGCGCCTGCATCGAGACCGACACCCGCTGGACCTTGCTGGCCACCGACCGAGAATCCGGCGCGCCGCAGAAGATCCTGGTGATCAGCACCGACATCAGCGAGCGCAAGCACAACGAAGCGAAGATCTACCGCCTCGCCTTCTTCGACGCGCTGACCGACCTGCCGAACCGGGCCAGCCTGCTCGACCACCTGCGCCGCTCCCTGCTGGGCAGCGCGCGCACGCGCAAGTGTGGCGCCCTGATGTTCTGCGACCTCGACAACTTCAAATACCTGAACGACTCGCAGGGCCACGCCGCCGGCGACATGCTGCTGCAGGCGGTGGCGCGCCGCCTCGAACACTGCGTGCGCGAAGCCGACATGGTGGCGCGCCTGGGCGGCGACGAGTTCGTGATCCTGATCCAGCCGGTGGAAGACACGCGCGAGGGCGCCGCGGCCCAGGCCGAGACGGTGGCCAGCAAGGTGGTGGCCGCGATGGCGGCGCCCTTCCAGCTGGCCGACATGATGTATTCGGTCTCGGTCAGCGTCGGCGTGACCACCCTGTGCGGCACCGTGGACACGGTCGAGTCGACGCTGCGCCAGGCCGACGCCGCGATGTACCAGGCCAAGGCCTGCGGGCGCAACACCTACCGCTTCCACGACCCGGCCGTGCAGGCCGCATGGTCGGCCAGGGCCGAGCTGGAAGGCGCGATGCGGCGCGCGCTGCGCGACAACGAGTTCGTGCTGCACTACCAGCCGCAACTGGACCGCAGCAGCCGCGTGATCGGCGCCGAGGCCCTGCTGCGCTGGCGCCTGCCGGACGGCCGGCTGCTGTATCCGGCCGAGTTCATCCAGGCCGCCGAAGAGAGCGGCCTGATCATCGACATCGGGCGCTGGGTGCTGCGCACCGCCTGCGCCGAACTGGCGCGCTGGCAGCGCTATCCGGACACGGCCGGGCTGACGATGTCGGTCAACGTCAGCGCCGGCCAGTTCATCGAGCCGGACTTCGTGCCGATGCTGCAGCAGGTGTTCGAAGAGACCGGGGTGCAGCCGTCCAGCCTCAAGCTCGAGCTGACCGAAAGCCTGGTGGTGAGCGACTTCACCCACACCGCGCACACCATGGCCACCCTGAAGCAGCGCGGCATCAGCTTCTCGCTCGACGATTTCGGCACCGGCTACTCGTCGCTGGCCTACCTGCGCAAGCTGCCGCTCGACCAGCTCAAGATCGACCAGTCCTTCATGCGCGACGTGCTGACCGACCAGAACGACGCCTCCATCGTGCGCTCGATCATCGCCCTGGGCGAGAGCCTGGGCCTGCAGGTGATCGCGGAAGGCGTGGAGACGCCGGGCCAGCGCCAGTTTTTATCGGACGCCGGCTGCTACATCTACCAGGGCTTCCTTTACCAGCACGCGCTCAGCGCCGAGCTTTTCACCCAGTACGCGCGCACGGTGCATTAGCCCCGAGCGCCAGCGGCACGCCGCGCGCCCAGCGGTTCGACGAGAGCGAGAATTCCAGCGCACGCACCTGGTGGAACCAGCCGGCCGGCACGTACAGCAGCTCACCCGGCGCGACGACGCACGCGACCGTGGCCGCCTGGCGCGCCAGCGGATAGGTGTCGAAGTCCGGCGCCTCCGGATCGACGGGAGAACCGAACAGGACCGGATTGGCTTCGTCGGCATACAGGAACGCGTCGTGATGGGGCGGCGCCAGGAAGATGCGCTTGCGTCCCCAGACCTGGGCGAAGATGTTGTCGTCGAAGTCGCAATGCAGGGGCGTCATCGTGCCCACCGGGCCGAGCCAGAAACGGGGCGGTCCCATCTTGCGAAAGTAAGCCGGCCAATGGCACAGGCGGTTCAGCTCGCGCAGTTCCAGGTTGCCGACATAGGGCGGCGGCTCGCCCGGCCCGTGGATACGCCCCGGTTCGAGGTCGAGGTAGTCGCGCAAGGACATGTCGCGCATCGGGCGGTCGGCACGGAACGGCTGGCGGATGTAGTCGCCGACGCGGGCCCGCACCGGCAGCACGCCGTAGCGTTCGCGCAGTTCGAGCGGGGTAAGGCTGCACAGGGGCCAGCGATCGACCAGGCCGGTCATGATGAAGGGGAGTCCCTGGGCGGCGCGCGCCGCGAAGGCTTTGGCGTCCAGCCGCTTGACGCGCGGCACCTCGGAAAGGACCGGCAGGCCGCGCGCATGGTCCTTGACGGCCTGGCGCATCGCGGCGATCGAGACGACGCCGCGCACCGCGGCGTCACGCTCTTCCTGCGCGCGCTTCCTGGACAGCGCGTCTTCCGGCGTCGCCGCCAGGATCGGCAGCGGCGGCAGCTCCCTTTTGTCCTGCATACGTTTTCAGCACTCCACACGAAACCGTACAGGTTAGCGCGTGGAGGCCAGAATGTCGACAAATGCGGTCGAATCAGCCGCGCTTGGCGCCGAAGGGCGTTTCCGCCACGCCCTGCACGCCAGGGCGCAGCAGCACGACCGAACCGGCCTCGCCGCCCGTGCCCGGGTCGATCGAGGTCACCAGCATGGTATCGAGCCGCGGTCCGCCGAAGGCGCACATCGAGGGCTTGGCCATCGGCAGCGCGATCTCGCGGTCCAGCTTCCCGTCCGGCGTGAAGCGCTGCACCACGCCGCCGTCGTTGGCGCAGGTCCAGTAGCAGCCGTCGACGTCGACCGCGGCGCCGTCCGGGCGGCCGGTCTGTCCGCCCAGGTCGAGAAAGACGCGCTTGTCGTGCGGGATGCCCTGCTCGACGTCGTAGTCGAAGGCCCACACGGTGCGGCGCTGCGGATGCGAATCCGACAGGTACATGGTGCGCCCGTCGGGCGACCAGGCCAGGCCGTTCTGCGTCAGCAGGCCGCTCACCACCGGGCCGTGCAGTCCCGCGTCCGCGCTGTAGCGGTACAGGCCGCCAACGGCGCGCGCCGCGCCCATGTCCATGAACATGGTGCCGCTCCAGAAGCGGCCCTGGCGGTCGCAGCGTCCGTCGTTGAAGCGCATTCCCTCGCCCAGCTCGGAAGATGGCGGCGCGGCCAGGCGCGTGGCCGTGACTTTGCCCCCATCATTGCCGTCCTCGCCGAGCACCAGGCTAAAGATGCCGCTTTCCATGCCGGCCACCAGGCTGCCATCGTCGGCAGCCGCGACGCAGGCCACCATCTCGGGCGCTTCCCAGTGGCGCAGCGTGCCGGCGGCATGATCCAGGCGCCAGATGCGGCGCGCCGGGATGTCGACCCAGTACCACGCCCCTTCGAGTGCGTTCCAGGTCGGGCTTTCGCCGGTGGCGCAGTGCACGCCCTCGAGTCGATGCATCTCCATGCCCGTCCCCATTACAGATCGGTGATCTCGCGGTGCGCCGGCACCAGGGCCTTCATCACCAGCCAGGCAGCCAGGTAGGCCAGCGCGCAGATCGAGAACATGATCAGGTAGCCGGTTTCCAGGTGACCCTGGGCGCCGTAATGGTCGAACAGCCAGCCGCCCAGCTTGGTGAGCAGCACGCCGCCCAGGCCGCCGGCCATGCCGCCGATGCCGACCACCGAGCCGACGCTGTGTTTCGGGAACATGTCCGAGACGGTGGTGAACAGGTTGGCCGACCAGGCCTGGTGCGCCGAGGCGCCGATGCCGATCAGGATCACCGGGATCCAGAAGCCCAGGTAGCCGAGCGGCTGGGCCAGCAGCACCACCAGCGGGAACAGCGCGATGGTGAACATGGCGCGCATGCGGCCCTGGTAGATGCTGTGGCCGCGGTCGATGAACCAGGTCGGCAACCAGCCGCCGCCGATACTGCCCACCATCGTCATGCTGTACAGCACCGCCAGCGGTACGACCATCTCCGGCCCGGTGAGGCCGTACTGCGCCGACATGTACTTCGGCAGCCAGAACAGGAAGAACCACCACACGCCGTCGGTCATGAACTTGCCGAAGGCGAAGGCCCAGGTCTGGCGGTAGGCGAGCAGCTTGAACCACGATGCTTTCGGTTTTTCCGATGCCGCTGCCGGCGAGGCGTCCACCGGTGCGCTGTCGCTGTTGATGTAGGCCAGTTCACCCGGGCTCAGGCGCTTCTGACGGTCCGGCGTGTCGTACAGCCAGAGCCAGATGCCCATCCAGATGAAGCCGATGGCGCCGACCGCGATGAAGGCCATCTGCCAGCCATAGTACTCGGCGATCAGCGGCACCGTCAGCGGCGCCAGGATCGCGCCGACGTTGGCGCCGGAATTGAAGATACCGGTGGCGAAGGAGCGCTCGCGCTTGGGGAAGTACTCGGCCGTGGCCTTGATCGCGGCCGGGAAGTTGCCCGCCTCGCCGATCGCCAGCACCGCGCGGCCCACCATGAAGCCAACGATCGAGACCGGCACCGCGGCCAGGCCGAGGGTGGTGAACACGCTGTTGACGGCATTGCCGATACCGATCGCGTAGGCATGCGCGATGGCGCCGATCGACCATACGACGATGGCGAGGACGAAGGCGCGCTTGGTGCCCATGCGGTCGATCACGCGGCCGGCGAACAGCATCGAGATGGCGTAGACGAACTGGAAGGTTGCCGTGATGTTGGCGTAGTCGGTGTTCGACCAGCCGAACTCCTGGGTGAGCATCGGCGCCAGCAGGCTCAGGACCTGGCGGTCGAGGTAGTTGATGGTGGTGGCGAAGAACAGCAGGGCGCAGATCGTCCAGCGGTACTTGCCTACCGTCGAGGCGAGCTCCGGGGCCGATTGCGTGCCCTGCTTCGTGTTGCGGCTCATGACTTGCTGATTCATGGGATCAGTTCTTTTCAAACGAAACAGCCGGTGTCTCCTCCGGCTGGTGCTTCAATCGGTTCAAAAGGGGGCGCAAAGTCGAACCTTGCGCCCCCTCACATTACTCTGCGACGTTCAAGTCTCCATCCAGCACGCGCGCAAGGCGCAGGGGATTGTCGTCGCGAAGCGCCTCCGGCAGCAAGCCTTCCGGCACGTTCTGGTAGCACACCGGACGCAGGAAACGGTCGACCGCGCTCGCGCCCACCGAGGTGCTGCGGCTGTCGCTGGTGGCCGGGAATGGACCGCCATGGACCATCGCGTGCGACACTTCGACGCCGGTCGGGAAGCCGTTGAACAGCACCCGGCCCGCCTTGCGCTCCAGGACCGGCAGCAGCCTGGCCGCCAGCGCATGGTCGGCCGGCTTGGCGTGCACGGTGGCGGTCAGCTGGCCGTGCAGCTGTTCGGCCGCCTGCAGCATCTGCTCGGCGCTGTCGAAACGCACGATCAGGGCCGCCGGTCCGAAGATCTCGTCCTGCAGTTCCGGGTTGCCGATGAAGGCTGCGGCGTCGACCTCGTACAGCGCGGCTTGCGCGGCGCAGCCGATACCTTCCGTGCCGCCCTGGGCGACCAGGCGCAGGCCCTCGGTGGCGCCGAAGCGCGCGATGCCGCTGTTGTAGGCTTCATGGATGCCGGCGGTCAGCATGGTGCCGGCGCCCTTGCCTGCCAGCGCGATGGTCGCGGCGGCGGTGAACGCATCCAGCGCCGCGCCCTTGACCGCGAACACCAGGCCCGGATTGGTGCAGAACTGGCCGACGCCCAGGGTCAGCGAATCGACGAAGCCGTTCGCCAGCGCGGCGCCACCCTCTTCCAGCGCGCCAGGGAGCAGGAACACCGGGTTCACGCTGCTCATCTCGGCGTAGACCGGGATCGGTTCAGGACGAGCGGCCGCGCTGCGCATCAGCGCGGTGCCGCCGCCGCGCGAGCCGGTGAAGCCGACCGCCTTGATGGCCGGATGGCTGACCAGCTGCTGGCCGATGGTGCGGCCGTCGCCGAAGACCATCGAGAACACGCCTTCCGGCATGCCGCACTCGCTCGCGGCGCGCTGGACGGCGCGGCCGACCAGTTCCGAGGTGCCGAGGTGGGCACCGTGGGCTTTCACGATGACCGGGCAGCCCGCGGCCAGTGCGGACGCGGTGTCGCCGCCCGCGACCGAGAAGGCCAGCGGGAAGTTACTGGCGCCGAAGACCGCGACCGGGCCGAGGCCGATCTTGGCCAGGCGCAGGTCGGGACGCGGCGGGCTGCGTTCCGGCAGCGCGCTGTCGATCGTCGCGCTGATGAAACGGCCGTCGCGCACCACTTTCGCGAACAGGCGCAGCTGGTTCACGGTGCGCATGCGCTCGCCTTCCAGGCGGGCTTGCGGCAGGCCGGTTTCCTGCTGGGCGCGTTCGATGAGGGGCGCGCCGATGGCCAGGATCTGTTCCGCCACCGCTTCCAGGAAGCGGGCGCGCTGCTCCAGCGGCAGCGCGCGGTACGGGTCGAAGGCTTGGGCGGCGAGTGCGCAGGCGCGTTCCACGTCGGCGCCCGTCGCCTGGCCGAAGGCCGGCTCGAACTCGCCGCGGGTGGACGGGTTGTAGGCTTTCACCTCGCCCGCGCTACCGCGGACGAGCTGGCTGCCGATGATCATTTCACCAGTAATCTGCATGGCTTACACCGGGTTCTTTTGTTTCTTGATCAGGGCCAGCAGCATCTCGTCTTCTTCCGCGGTCAGGTCGGTCAGCGGCGGACGCACGGGACCGGCGCCATGGCCGACCAGGCGGGCGCCGGCCTTGACGATGCTGACCGCGTAGCCGGCCTTGCGGTTGCGGATCTCCAGGTACGGCAGGAAGAACTCGTCCAGCAGGCGGTTGGTGGTGGCGGTGTCGCCGGCGGCGGTGGCGTGGTAGAAGTCCATCGCCAGCTGCGGCACGAAGTTGAACACGGCCGACGAGTACACCGGGGTGCCCAGTGCCTTGTAGGCGCCGGCATACACTTCCGCGGTCGGCAGGCCGCCCAGGTAGCTGAAGCGGTCGCCCATCTTGCGGTAGATCGAGACCATCAGTTCGATGTCGCCGATGCCGTCCTTGAAGCCGATCAGGTTCGGGCAGCGGTCGGCCAGCTTGGCCAGCGAGTCCGCGCTCAGGCGGCAGGCGGCGCGGTTGTAGACCACGACGCCGATCTTCACGGAACGGCACACCGCTTCCACGTGGGCGATCAGGCCATCCTGGCTGGCTTCGGTCAGGTAGTGCGGCAGCAGCAGCAGGCCCTGGGCGCCCTGGCGCTCGGCTTCCTGTGCATGGGCGATGGCGGTGCGGGTCGGGCCGCCGCAGCCTGCCAGGATCGCCACGCCGGTGCCGGCGCAGGTGTCGACCGCGGTCTTGACGATCTGGCTGTACTCTTCGCCGTGCAGCGAGAAGTATTCGCCGGTGCCGCCGGCGGCGAACAGCGCGGTCGCGCCATACGGCGCCAGCCACTCGAGACGCGAACGATAGCCCGCCTGGTTGAAGTTGCCTTCGGCGTCGAAGTCGGTGATCGGGAAGGACAGCAGGCCGTGCGACAGGACTTTTTGTAATTCGAGTGCTTGCATTGCAGAGTCTCCAGGACAGTGATGTGAATACGGGGTGAAAAAAGCGACTGCGTTAAGTTGTATGTCATCGTACAACTTAAAACATGAGCCCGCAAGCCCCGGCTGTCTCTTTTTTTATGCGATCATGGATTCGATCCGGCGCTGCGCCTCCACCAGCCGTTCGCGGCTGTTGGAAAGGTGGGTGCGCATGGCCGCGCGTGCGGCCTCCGGATCGCGGCGCTCGATGGCGCGGAAGATGTCGTCGTGTTCGCGGCCGACGCGCTCGTTGAAGTTGGCCGGCTTGTCCTGCTCGAGTTCCACCGTGTTCAGGCGCGCGCGCGGGATGATCGCATTGCCGAGCTGGGTGAGGATGTCTTCGAAGTAGCGGTTGCCGGTCGCCTGCGCGATCAGCAAGTGGAAGCGCTTGTCGGCATCCACCGCCGACCTGCCGGCCGCCATCGCCTCATGCATCTCGGCCAGGGCCGCGCCCAGGTCCCGCACCTGCTCGTCGGTGCGGCGCGCCGCGGCCAGGCCCGCCGTTTCGGTCTCGACGCCGATGCGCAGCTCCAGGATCGACAGCACGTCGCGCAGGGTCAGGATGCTTTCGGCGTCGATGCCCAGGCCGGCGTGCGGACGCTCCAGCACGAAAGTGCCAATGCCGTGGCGGGTCTGCACCAGGCCGGAAGCCTGCAGGTGCGAGATGGCCTCGCGCACCACGGTGCGGCTCACGCCGTGCTGCGCCATCATCGAGGACTCGGTCGGCAGTTTCTCGCCGGGCTTGAGGATGCCCTGACGGATGCTGCTGATGATCTGTTCGACGACGCCCTGTGCGAGGTTGCGGGGCTTGCGCTGGATGGGGACCATGGAGTGAATAAGGATGGGATGAGGGATAAGACAATTATATATCAAGAGATGTTGTATGACGTCTTATGACAAGACGTCTTAAATGCCCAGTATTTCCTAGAGGACAGCACCCGTGCGCCAAACTCCTGGCCTGACCGCTTGATAAATTGGTCAGGCCAAAATAGAATCTGGCGAACCTTTAGGAGTCTGACCCATGTTACGTCCTGTCCGTTCCCTCGCCTGCATTCTCCCCCTGCTGTTCGCCACCTGCGCCAACGCTGCCGCCCTGCCCGACCGCGTGATCCTGGTTGGCGACTCCACCATGGCCAGCAGCACCGGCTACGGCGACGCCCTGTGCGCGCGCTTCACGCCGGAGACGGCATGCCACAACCTGGCGCGCGGCGGCCGCAGCTCCGGGAGCTTCCGGGCCGAGAAGCGCTGGGACGAGGTCCTGGAACTGCTGCGCAAGGGCGAGGGCTTCCGCAAGACCTATGTGCTGATCCAGTTCGGCCATAACGACCAGCCGGGTAAACCAGGGCGCTCCACCGACTACGTCACCGAGTTCCCCGCCAACATGCAGCGCTACGTGGAAGAAGCGCGCGCGCTCGGCGGCGAACCGGTGCTGGTGACGCCCCTGACGCGCCGCAGCTTCAAGAACGGCTACGTGCACAACGACCTGGCGCCCTGGGCCGCCACCGTGCGCGCGATCGCGCGCGCCACGCACACGCCGCTGGTCGACCTGAACGCGCTGTCGCTGGCGGCCGTGCAGGAGATGGGACCGCAGGAGGCGGACAAGCTGGCCCGTAGCGGCGCCAACTTCGACCATACCCACCTCGGCCCGCTCGGCGCGGAACGCTTTTCCGGCATCATGGCCAAGGAGCTGGCGCGCAAGCTGCCGGCCCTGTCCGCATCCATGCGGGGCGCACGGTGAGGGCGCCGTTCGCCCTGCTGGCGCTGGCCGCGGCCGGCGCCGCGGCAGCGCCGCG